>CAZBDM010000793.1:0-1525 GCA_964490675.1 uncultured Oligoflexales bacterium | reverse complement strand
TCTCGAATCTGGCGTCGCACTCTTTGCACCAGTAGAACATCATGTCAAAATATATACGAAGGGTGAGCAGCTTTTCGCTAATGTAGAAAAATTTGCCCCTGTATGTTCGCAGCGTCCCTCTGCCGAAATTCTCTTTGCTACTGCCTTAGAGAGCTGTGGTGAAAACATGTGTGCCATCCTTTTAGGAGGCTACGGAGAAGACGGTGTGGATAGTCTCTTAAGAATAAGAGAATCTGGCGGTCAAACAATTGTCGAAGACCCCGAAACGGCACGATTTAACTATTTACCAGTGGCAGCCATCGAAAATGGTGCGGCTTGTGAAGTGGCATCTGTTGAAAATATTGCGTCAATGATCACCACTAGAAGCAATAACTCAGTGATTAACGGCTAGGAAGAGGAAGTTCTCAATGGGCGAAAAAATCAAAGTATTAGTAGTCGATGACTCTTCTATCATCAGAAAGTTGCTCACCTACATTCTGAACAAAGAAGACGATCTTGAAGTAGTCGCAACAGCTCCAGATCCCTACGTCGCAAGAGAGAAGCTCATCAAACTCAACCCCGATGTGATGACTCTTGATATCGAAATGCCACGTATGGACGGTGTGACTTTTTTAAGAAAAGTAATGAAATATCACCCAACACCAACTGTAATGCTTTCAAGTTTGGCTCAGAAAGAGTCAGAAATGGCTTTGAGAGCTCTTGAGGCTGGTGCTGTCTCAGTTCTCGCTAAACCAGCTATCGATGTTTCAAGAAACCTCCAAAAAATCGGTCACGAGATTGTCGCCCACGTAAGAGCCGCTTCAAAAGCAAATCTTAAAGCGCAACTTGAGACAGTAAAACGCACAGAAAAAAGCAACAAAATGGTTACCACTCACCAGATTTTGGCTATTGCCGCCTCTACCGGTGGAACTGAAGCCCTTAAAAGACTTCTTCCTAATTTACCAATCGATCTACCTGGTACGATAATCGTTCAGCATTTACCTCCAGCATTTAGTTCGACTTTCGCTCAAAAACTTAATGAGACATGCCCTTTTGAGGTTAGGGAAGCAAAAGACGGCGATCGTGTCCTGCCAGGACATGTGTATGTCATACCTGGTAACAAACACGGACTTCTCACTAGAAGTGGCGCGAACTATCATATCAAGCTAACTAGTGAGCCCCCTGTAAACGGCGTAAGACCTTCAGCTGATGTGATGTTTAAATCTATCGCTAAGTGGGCAGCAACGAATGCAATCGGAGTCATATTGACAGGCATGGGAAGAGATGGAGCCGATGGCCTGAAAACAATGAAAGATGCTGGTTCCTATAATATCGCGCAGAACGAGGAAAGCTGTGTGATCTACGGTATGCCAAAAGAGGCAATTGACCAGGGCGCTATTCACGAAGTACTTCATCTTGACGACATTCACAACTCACTCATTCTTAAGTTTAACGAACATAAGAAGAAAGTCGCCTAATTCGTTAACTCCTTAAATAGGGCTTGTTCGGAGGCATTGACGCCAGTTTAGGGGCAGAAATGCATAGT
>CAZBDM010000792.1:0-1533 GCA_964490675.1 uncultured Oligoflexales bacterium | reverse complement strand
CCCAAAGCCTTATGCTTTACAAAGACGCTCCTGACCCCTCAGGCGGCAGTACTGGCGGCTGATTTGACTCTTTCGTCTTTTCATTATATTGAGACATGTTTACAGTAGAGCGCCTTCTCGCCAGATTTTTTGACAGCTGAATAGGAAGAACCAGACAAAATGCTTGACATCATTAGCGACGGATTTAAGCAGGCCAAAGATAAATTCAAAGGGAAAACGACACTCACTGAAGAAAATGTTAGTAGTGCCATCGATGAAATCAGAAAAAGCCTCCTAGAAGGTGATGTCGAATATAGTGTCACAAAAACGTTCCTAAAAAGAGTCAAAGAGAAAGCTCTCGGTGAAGAGGTCCAGCTTAAAGCCGGCAAAGGCGCCGACAAACTGAAGGTTTCGGCAGGCGACCACTTTGTCAATATCTGCAAGACCGAACTTGAAAACCTCATGGGTCCTGTTGACTCCGAATTGACCTTCCAAACCAATCAGCCAACGATCATTATGATGGTCGGCTTACAAGGTACCGGTAAAACCACAACCTCCGGCAAGCTTGCTAAGTACCTCATGGCCGATAAAAAGAAAAAACCACTTCTTGTCGCTGCAGATATCTACCGACCGGCAGCGGTCAACCAGCTAAAAGTCCTAGGTGAACGTATCGGGGTGCCGGTTTTTCACAAACCTGAAGCCTCTCCTGTAGAGATCTGCCAAGATGCGATTCATAAAGCTAACGAACTCGGTCGAGACACGATTATTCTTGATACTGCTGGTCGTTTGACCGTCGATGACGAGCTCATGAAAGAGCTCGGCGATATTCAATCGTCGGTCAACCCCAATAACGTCCTTCTCGTTTGTGACGCGATGATGGGACAAGATGCCGTCACCACAGCAAAAGCCTTCGATGAAAAGCTCGACCTAAGCGGCTTTATCATGACTAAGCTCGACGGTGACGCTAGGGGCGGTGCCGCTCTCAGCATCAAGGAAGTGACTGGCAAATCAATTAAGTTCCTCGGGATGGGAGAAGAACTTGACCGGCTTGAAGAATTTCGCCCGGAAGGCTTAGCCAGCCGTATTCTTGGCATGGGTGATATCGTCGGTCTCATGCAGGACTTCGAAAAGGTTTCAGAAGGCGACAAGGAAGAAGAAGCTCTGCGTATGCTGCAAGGTCAGTTTACCTTCAAAGACTTCTACGAGCAGATTTCCATGCTGCAAAAAATGGGTGGCCTGAAAGATGTAATGGCTAAACTACCCATGCAAAACATGATCCCCAAAGATGTCCAGGTCGATGAGAAAGAACTCGTTAAGATTAAAGCGATGATCGACTCAATGACTGAAAAAGAGCGTATTAAGCCAGACTTAATTAACGAGAGCCGCGCTAAGCGCATTTCAAAAGGAAGCGGTCGCGCTCTCAAAGAAGTCGCCGAACTTTTGAAGAAGTTTAAAACCATGCGTTCGATGATGGGTAACCTCGGAAAGAGCATGGGGCTGCTCGGCAAGATTCCAGGCATGGGCGGACTTTCTCAACTAAATAAGATGCGTAAA
>CAZBDM010000791.1:1021-1540 GCA_964490675.1 uncultured Oligoflexales bacterium | reverse complement strand
TCTTCTCCTGACTTCAGCGTTTTTTGAAAAACAATTTGAGATTATAATGAGTTAATAAAAAGCGGGCCACTACGCTGCCCGATTTTCGATCAACTAGGTGAATGGTAGGAATTGACTTTTTATATTGGAAATGGAGTTTGGGTTCGCCTGATACCTAGAGCAGTATAGATGCGCTTTTGATCTGGCTTGAGCTTTGAAGGCATGACGAATTTCTTCTTTGTCTTGGTGTCCTCAAGAACAATGGATTCGATCGAGTTTAGCTGAAGCCTAAGCTCGTCAAGGCTTATGCTCAATCCCTTGTCCTTGAGTTTTTGCATTGTGAGTTTTGATATGGCAAAAGCGAGATAGCAAATGAGAACGTGCGCTCGAATACGATCTGGGTTCCAGTGGAAAATGGGACGCATTTTTAGCGAATGCTTGTTGAGACGAAAGGCTGCTTCGATTTGCCAAAGACCTCGGTATCGCGAAAGTATTTCTTGAGGAGATGTCCCTTTCTTATTTGTGATTACGCCGTGAAGA
>CAZBDM010000791.1:0-1011 GCA_964490675.1 uncultured Oligoflexales bacterium | reverse complement strand
GCTATTGATCGCCGCATCACCGCCGTTTATCTTCAGGAACTTTTTTGTTCCGTAGTTTGGAATCAGCTCTGTGATTTTGACCTTACCGTCCTTGACTTTCTTGAGAAGGCGATCGACCAACCTATTGCGATCTGAACGGTCTTTTTTGGCCCTCTTCGAACTAAAGCCTACTATCAGCCTGCGGCCGGAATGCTGGTATTCTTTGACCCACTGAAAATCACCTCCAACTAGACATGCTCGAAAATCAGCATCGCCTAGAATTTTATCCTTCATCGACTTGGATTGTGATTTTAGTTTTGCAGCCACAATATAGTCAATCCCTGCGCTTTCCATCGCATTGAGATTGTCTTTGCTTAACATTCCACGGTCCGCAACCAATAGAACATTGTTTACTCTGAACTCTTCTCTTAACTCCTTTACTGTGTCTATGAGTGTGTGACCCTCGAATGTATTTCCTGGGTATAGCTTATAGGAAATCGGCAGACCATCAGAGGTTGTCACTAGTGCTAATACCACCTGGACTTCTTTGAATTTGCAGTCCTTGCTGAACCCGAAATCCCTGAGTTCATCACTGTTGGTGCTTTCGAAGTAAAGGGTCGTGACGTCGAAGAAAAGCACGTCAACATCCTGCTCGAAAATCGCAAGTGTCTTGCTACAAATGGCGCGTTTAATCTTTTTTTCCATACCCACAAGGTGATCCATCATGCGATAAATGCGGTCAAGAGGAATACTCAATGCCATTTCTTCGAAGAGATATCTGGCGGTGCCTCTCTTACTCAGAGGGCAAGCGATTCGAGCCAGAACGCTCGCTTTTAGAATCTCAAACCACTGTTGGGACTTCGTAAATCGTCACTCCGCCACACATCGACTACCGCGCTGATCTCTGCTAATTGATTTTTCAATTGTTAGGATGTTACCGAGTCTAGGTTTTTTCGCGCTCTTTGAATTCTGATGGCGTGAAAGCGGGTTGCCCTTCATGAAGGGCTTTGACTAGGGCCTTATAGTAGATCC
>CAZBDM010000790.1:1226-1541 GCA_964490675.1 uncultured Oligoflexales bacterium | reverse complement strand
ATCCTGCGCATTAATGGGGCGCACGGTGATCCCAATCAGTGGCAGCGGCTGACTGAAGACTGGCATAGTTTTGGAGATCGCCAATCGGCTAGAGTTTTGGTCGATGTCCCAGGTCCGAAACTTAGAACTGGCCGTGTTCGCATGCCTGATCCCGTTATTCGCTATAAAGTGACGAAAGACTATCGAGGGGATGTCAGTCAAGCTGCTTTGGTGGAGCTTAAATCTGGTGATGATTATCTCCAGATCTCGCAAACAACGTGGTCTTTGCCTGTAAAGATCGATTTAAAAAGCGTCAAAAGAATCGATTTTTATGAT
>CAZBDM010000790.1:0-1216 GCA_964490675.1 uncultured Oligoflexales bacterium | reverse complement strand
GTCGCGGTCGTAAAAGAAACTTTGTGGTTTCTCATAAGCATGACGGTAAAAGTTTTGTCGAGATTGATCGAGGTGCCTATCTTGATGTGAGTTGTCAGATTGATTTCACTCTCGTCAATGGTCAGGTTTACAAACTCCCGATTAAAGAGATGTTAGATGTTGAGAGTACGATTTATCTAAGGGAAGAAGACTTCGTTGTTCTCCTTGCCCCCGATAAATACGATCAACGGGTGTCCAAATGTCTAGCAGTAGAATGTGTCGAGCCAAGGCTTTTTTCATCGTTGAAAGAAGGTCAGAAAGTCAGTTTTGATGATGGTCGCATCATGGCTGTCGTATGTGAAACCGGGGACGGTTTTGCTCAGCTAAAAATAACTTACACTGCAAAGGAACTGATTAGCCTAAGAAGTGATAAAGGTATCAATCTTCCGGGAACCCATCTCGATCTTCCCCTTCTCGATGAGTGGGACCACCAAGCGATTAAGTTCGCAATACAGCATTCCGATATCATCAGCTTTTCGTTCGTCAGAACAGCGGAAGATGTTGAAGAGATTCATCGGGTTTTGGAAGAGTATCAGGCGCCTGAGAATCTACCGGTTGTTTTAAAGATTGAAACGGCCGAAGCATTTACGAATATGCCGCAGATTCTTTTGACCGCCATGCAAAGATATCCAGTTGGAATCATGATCGCTCGTGGTGACTTGGCGGTAGAAGTGGGATACGTCCGTTCTGGTGAAGTACAGGAACAGATTTTAGACCTGGTAGAAGCGGCACACTTGCCAGTTATTCTTGCGACGGAAGTTTTGGGACAACTTCTCAAAACAGGAAGCCCAAGCCGAGCTGAGGTTACTGATGCGGCTATGTCAGTGAGAGCTGAATGCGTTATGCTTAACAAGGGTAGTTATGTTATCGAAGCCATTGATGCGCTAAAAGACATTCTCCTTCGCATGCAGATGCATCGCTATAAAAATCTAGAGATATACCGCCCAACCTCCTGGTCGTTTAACTTATGAATGAGTCGGGCGTGCAAAACGCCTAATCTCTGCGTTGTCTTCGTCGATTTCTCTTTGCTATACCATATGTATTATCTGCGTCTAAGAAAATAAGCTGACAAAGTTTTGATGAAGTCATGGGAAAACATCACAAAGCAAATGGTCGGCCGACGCAGTTTACATAAGGTCAATGAGGAGGCCGATTCGAAGTGACAACGCCGCAATGA
>CAZBDM010000789.1:0-1544 GCA_964490675.1 uncultured Oligoflexales bacterium | reverse complement strand
TGGCTGCTTCTTTTGGGATACTAAAACCAAGCTCTTCAGCACTCGTGCAAATGATCGCCAATCTATCAATGATCTCTTTTTGATTGACTAAAGGTGGCGTGATCACTTCACACGGACGTTGCCAATCAGGAGGCAACTCAGTTGCCATTGCGACTGGCATTCTGTTTTTTGCTTTCACGTCATAAAAGCGTCCTTGTACATGCGTGACCTTGCTATTGAATAGCTTGGCGATGACGTCTAGGACTTGATCTTGCGGAAGATCCGCATCACAGTGCTCCTCAAGCAAGGCAAGTAATCTGCGATCATCGGTGGCGATGCGGTACCAACCCGGCAGCGAGGCACTGTGGGGATTAAGATCCCCCCGCAAAGTAATGTCATCAGCACAGGTTGCGATCAGGTTTTCTTGCTTATCAAAGGCACTAAAGGCCGGATGCAAACTCTGAAAGATGACTTTACTTTTACCTGCAGGGGGTTCTGTCAAATGACAGAAATGTCTTTCGGTAAAACCATTGGTTTTCTTCGCCAAAACCTTTGCTAGATCCTGTCTTGTCTTTGAAGCAGGAGCGAGGAGCTCAAGTTCAAAGCCGACTTTCCAAGAAATAGAAGGCACCGAGGTGAACTGTTTTGTCGCATCAACCAATGGTCTTCTCCTTACTCTACTGATTGAAGTTCTAATTCACCATCAATTTCGCCTGGATCGACTTGTGGGATACAAGATTCGATACCAGCGTCAAGTTCATCGCTGAAGGCCGACTCAAGAGCACTATCAACGGCGGCTTTATTGTTGTCATGAACAACCTTGTCTTCCATGAGTTTCGTTGCCCATGCCAATGAGCTATCGTGATAAACGGCATAAACCTCCGCATCACAAAGGCTGTAGCCTTCAGGAATGTGCGAAACGATGGTTTCGAAAGGAACTTCCCAAGTTGGGATGTCACTAAGAAGCTGGGTACAAACCTCTTGAGTAGAACCTCTCGCATCTGTTGAAGCTTTAATTGCTGCGTCGACGTTATCCTTGTAACCAACGCCCGGTCTTTCTTTTTCACTTAAGATTTTTCCTTCAGCCCACTGACGAGCACTTTCCAAAGTGACTGTCCAGTCATCTGCACCGCGGGATGCAGCAACATGGGCGATATCACATTTGGTGTAGCCAGCCTCTTCGAGAACTTCACCGACCATAAAGGGCTCGTCTTGACCCGGGCCATCACCGGCTAAGCCTTGTTGGGTGGTGAAAAGGGAAGCGGCAACAAACAAAGCAGACTTGATGTATCTGCCTCTCATTTTTAAAGTCATAATTAACTCCTTCATCTCCTTGTTACGTAATAAGGTGGGGTTAACACAACACGCAGCAATAATAAAATCATTTATTAATTAAAAAAATGGCAGGCAATATTTAAATCTAAATAAAATCAATTTAACTAATTAGAAAATTGGGATAATTTTAAGAAGAAGACCCATTGTTTGCTTTAGTGCCGTAGTTTCCGAATAGAAATTTGTCATGTTAAAGCCAAGCTGCCCCGCGCACCCCGCTAGAATCACCGTGC
>CAZBDM010000788.1:0-1549 GCA_964490675.1 uncultured Oligoflexales bacterium | reverse complement strand
TGCGCGGAAAACGCATACTGTTAGTAGAAGATAATCCTGAAATAAGAGTGCTGATCAAGACTTTAATCGCAGCAACTGGTGCAGAGGTTGAAACTGCTGTTAACGGTGAGAAAGCTCTCGAAGAAGAACTGAATTCGGTTAGTCAAGGTAGGCCGCACGACTTGATCGTCATGGACATGCAAATGCCGGTGATGGATGGTTATAAAGCGACTCAAGAAATTAGAAAGCAGGGTATTAAGACGCCAATTGTCGCCTTAACAGCGTCGGCTATGAAAGAGGATCGACGTCGCTGCCTTGATGTAGGTTGTGATCAATACCTGTCTAAACCAATAAGACCTGATGTTTTACAATCTGAGATTAGAAAGTTTCTCTGATGATGAGGTCTCATCCGGTAAGCACCCATCTGCGGCGTTAGCAGCGTCGCTGCGCTGCTCATTTACCTTATGTAAACTCCGCTGCTCGCTCCTTGCTTCCTTGCTTCTGGGTTCTTTCCGAATGTCCCCGATTGTTGCCCCTTTATAGACAATGGTTGTGTTTACGGATGGAAACTCATTAAAGGCTATCAGCTTAGACAGAGCTGATAGCCAACCACTTGCCATTTACCATCTGAGAGATTATTTAATGTGACGCCTTGATGGCAGGATTTGTATTTAAATGTCGATTTAAAGGTCACGGCAAAGATATTTCCTCTTAGTGGACCTATCGAGTTGTAATGAGCAATCGAGAAACTCTCTCTTGACTGAAGGGGGCCATAGGAGCTTTGGAAGTTCTCTATCATTCGTTTGGTGTCTTCTTGAGACCGCTCGTTTCTTATGGCGTCTGAAGCCATGTTCATCATGCCTTCGATATCTAATTGATCAATTGACTGGTAGAAAAGCTTGGCGCTTTGCTCTGCTTTATTGAAGAGATCTTCATTTGCAGCGCGATAGGCGATTTTACTCTTGATCGTTCTATCGAAGTACTCAGTAATTTGTGATTTGTACTTTGCGACTTTCGCATTTTTTAAATCAAGTTCGATGTAATAGGTGACCTTTGAAGCCTCTGGGTGAGAGGAATATTTGAGCTTGATGGACTGAAAGTCTTCTTTGCTTAAAGCGGCGAGCTCCTTTAGAAGGGCATCTGCGAAGCGGTGATACTGAAGATCGTGGGCGATTTTTTCATTCTTTTCTTTTTCTGGGTAGATGTCGATGTCTTGGATCGTATGTTTGTAAACGTCTTTTGGTTGACAACGACAAGAAGTAAAGACCGAAAAGATGACTGCGCAAAGCAGAGCTCTTTTAATGGCGTTAGTTAACACAGCATTCCTTTTTGGTTTCTGAGTCTTTAGGTTTTTAAGCAATTATAAGCCGAAAACGGCGATTTTAGAAGCGAGAATCGCATCACTCTCAATCAACAGTTGTTGAAAGTTTTGACATTGAAAGGTGAATCTTTTGTCAAATTTACAGTTGCTTAGGCTTGGCGCTGAATTGGTATAAAGCAAAAGGATTGCTTAATTACGTTAGGGACGTCTTGTTTTACAAAGTTCAAATAATTGTTGATTTTTAAAAGG
>CAZBDM010000787.1:0-1557 GCA_964490675.1 uncultured Oligoflexales bacterium | reverse complement strand
TTTGACACTGGGAAATAATGATTGTGTCGAATTTTTGTCGATCAGCCCGCCTCTGTTTGTTGTTTTTTCTAAAAAGTCACAATTCAGCAGTTAAATAGCACCCTAAAAATTTTTCCGCCCATCGTCAAAAAAAGTTGGTCCACTAGTTGCAGAAAGAGCAGTGAATCATTGCTAACGTTATTTAGAGCCGATTATGATTAAGAACATATACTCTCCATTATCGGGTGCCCTCGCACAAGAGAAGGTTCTTGATATTATCTCAAATAACCTTGCCAATATGAACACGGTTGGCTTCAAGGGAGAGTCTGTCACTTTTAAGCTTATCGAGCCTGAGCCTGAGAAGTCTTATAAGACACCTTTACCACCGGCTAACTATAAAATTTCACTCGATCATGTTCTGCCTTTAAGAGGAAATGAATTCAATTACGTCGGTGTTTCTGATGTTCATAAGGATTTTAGTCAGGGTCCTGTTATTCAGACAAAAAATCCCCTGGATATGATGATTGAAGGAGAAGGGTTTTTTGCCATTCAAACAACTAATGGTATGCGCTACACGCGAGCTGGATCCTTTACATTAAATGACAACGGTGCTCTTGTTGATAAGTTTGGTAATCCGGTCATTGGCGAAAAGGGTAATATTTTTCTTCGTGACAACGATTTTGAAGTTAATCATTTGGGTGAAGTCTATCAAGATGGTCAAATGGTTGATCGTCTATTGGTATACAAGTTTGACGATCCGAGTGCACTTGAAAAGGTTGGGCAAAACCAATTCTTTTATGGGGGACTTGAAGAAGGGCGACAGCTTTCGCCTTCTGCTCGTATCTCGCAAGGTGCTCTTGAAGGTTCAAATGTCAATGCGATTAGGAATTTAACCTCTCTTATTTTAGCCCATAGATCTTACGAAGCTTATCAGAAAAGCATCAAGAACTATGATTCGATGATGGAGAAATCAAGTAACACCATCGGTGAAGTGAGAGCTTAGGTGACATACATTAAGAAAGGACAGCTCTTATGATGAGATCACTTTTAACTTCAGCAACAGGGATGGAAGCTCAGCAGCTTAATATTGATACCATCTCAAACAACCTTGCTAACGTTAATACGACAGCCTTCAAACGATCACGAGCAAACTTTCATGATCTCCTTTATCAAACATTAAGAGCTCCCGGACAGTCAGCGACCACTGGCACGGTTGTGCCGAGTGGTATTCAGATTGGAGCAGGAACGAAACTTTCAAGTGTCGACAAAATGTTCACAGAAGGTGCGATTCAAGTTACAGGCAACGAACTCGACTTTATGATTGAAGGAGATGGATTCTTTCGTATTCAGAGAGATGATGGTTCGATCGCTTACACAAGAGATGGGCATTTTTCTAAAGACAATGGCGGTCGTCTAGTTACTTCTGACGGTTTTCCTCTCGTTCCAGGACAGATGGTTAAGCTGGCAGTGGCAAGGTGCCTTCTTCATAAACCCAAAATTGTTTTGGTCGACCTAGCCCTTGATCTGCTCGACAGCGAGACCCGAGCTTTAGTGACCAATATTCTCATGTCTCCCGAT
>CAZBDM010000786.1:1333-1578 GCA_964490675.1 uncultured Oligoflexales bacterium | reverse complement strand
TTAGACACGAACGAAATGATGGACGAAGTCGATCTTGCCTCGGCAACAATTGAACAAAATCTGACCTTCCGTCTGCTTGATCGCGATAGAAAATTGCTCGGTGAAATCGACCACGCTTTAAGCAAGATCAAACATGGTGACTATGGTTACTGCGAAGGAACCGGAGAGCCCATCCCGAAAAGACGCTTAGAACTAAGACCGTGGACAAGACACAGCGTTAAGTTTAAAGAACAACTTGAAAGACA
>CAZBDM010000786.1:500-1323 GCA_964490675.1 uncultured Oligoflexales bacterium | reverse complement strand
AAGTCTCTTAAGACCTTTAATGATCAACAAAAACCCCTTAGCAAAAGCTAAGGGGTTTTTTATTTTTAGACGGCAAAACAACTGCCAATGAAAACCATCAACAGCCTTCAGGGGTCGGCGCTCCAGGGATGGCAATATTTTGATAAACATCACAAACTTCTTTTACTTCATCTTGCCTCTCAGCAAGCTCTTCGGCACTGACCTCACCTTCGGCATCGGTAACAAGCTGTTGATTGAACTTCTCAATGTTTTTCTTGAGGTTTTTTGTCAGCTTTTCATTCATTTGCTGCTCTAATTTGGTCGACTGAGATCCGAACTCTTCAGCAATACCACCCACCGAGTCAATCGCCTTATCAATCTTAGCAGTCAGATCATCAGGAATTCCTGCAATAGCCGCAAAACCCTTGGACACAGCTCTCAAATTGGAAAGTGTGGCATTGAGCATACTGCCATCAGCAGTGGAAAGAATCGTGTCGATATCTTCTTTAACATTTTCTAGACCCTGGGCCGCTAGCGAGAAGTTTTCTAGAATGTCTGGATTTTTGGCCGGGTCAAGCTTATCGACTTTCGCTGCAAGAACGGTCCCTGTCGCAGCTGATGAAGATTGTAGGGCAAGAGAGAGACTTTCGTCCTTGTAGAGAATCGCCGAGTTAAAAGCGACCGCCTCGATCAGTGAAGCAAGAGCAAAGATAAAGTTTGCTTTAGCCGGCTGCACAGACGAAACCCCGGCCGGCTCGCAATCATGTCTTTCATCGTTTTCAGGATCAAGGACATCTTCAGAAAGAAACGGCAAATAATCGACGTTCGAACTCACCGAATCGCC
>CAZBDM010000786.1:0-490 GCA_964490675.1 uncultured Oligoflexales bacterium | reverse complement strand
GATAGCGATCGCATCATTGATAAGCCTCAGCGTTTCGATTTCCGCGCGCGGCTCTCCAGCTGTCAAATAACTGCCTGGGTTGGAAGGTCGCAGAATATCAAGACCCTCAAATAGATCAGCTCCTTCACTTATCTCGCCAAGCTTAAGAATGTCATCTGAAGAGATATTTAAGAGAACGGCAAAATCAGAGAGAACATCTGAGGCATTAGATGAAGTCGTATCGACATCTTCTTTTTTGATTCCGAGAAGCTCTTCACATGAAGAGACATCTTTAGAGCTATTTTGTTTAGCGGCTTTTTCGATGATCTCTTTACACAAAATCTTACGAGTTAACGTGATAAAATCGAGCTCAGCTTGACCAAACCTAACATTGGCGAGAAGAATCGCCGCCTCTTCATTACGCGGGTTAATCGCTCGCGCCTTTTCCGCAGCTTTCGCCGCCTCGTCAAACTCACCGTTATCGTAAAGAATGCGACCTTTGGCGATTAAT
>CAZBDM010000785.1:0-1586 GCA_964490675.1 uncultured Oligoflexales bacterium | reverse complement strand
GTACTCAGGAAGTTTTCTGCTGCGATTTGTGCGGTACGCCAATCGGATGAAATCGCTAACATGTATGCGCCATCCCGAAAGATTTTAGCGCGATTGGGAAGTGTTTTAAACTCCTGGGCAATGCCAACCAAAAGCCTGCCGGCCTCCGATAAATCGCCTGAATCATTGAGCCTTTGGCCTTCGTCAATGGTTGCCATCGATAGGACACCGAGTAACTCCTTACCAAGGCTAAGACCCAGAGCATTCCAGTCTTCAAGCTTTAGGAAGTGCTTGGCCGAACTAATCACTTTTTTGTAAGATCCGCTCTTTGTTGCAGAATAGATAAGGCCTCGAATGGCTGTTGCCCTTTGAACCGCGTTTGGATTCGAAATTAGAACCCTTTGCCACATTTCGTTGGCTTTGATTAATTGATCTTGATCACGATAAGAGGCTGCTCCGAGCAATAATAGATCAACTGATCTTGACTGGTTTGGAAATCGGTTAACGTACTCATCAATAACTCTTTCTAGATCTTTTAATTCCTTTTTGGCTCGATCGTCGTCCTTTGGTTTCAAGCCTTTTTCGATGGCAACTCTAAAGCGATCCCGCCAGACCTTTTCTTGAGAAAGAACGAGTTGGTAAGAAACCAATTGCAGAATTTCAGGGCTGATATTGTGATCTTCTTTTAAGACCGTATAGGCTAAGATAGCTTCTTCTATTTGGCCGGAGAAAAACAAACAATCTGCTCTTCTAAGACGCCATTTATTTGCTTCTATATGATTGGGATCGTGTTCGATTAGAGTCATATAGTTGGCGGCGGATCTAGTAAAATATTTTGTCGATCCGGTCGACTGACCCTGCATATAATACCAACTTGCAACAAGTTTTGCGGCAGATGTAGCACTTTTTTCCATATTTTTTATGGCTTCGAAGTCATTTTGGTGCTGCAGTCTCCAAAGGCTTGTTTTTGGTAGCATGAAAGTGATCTTTTCGAGAGTCTCTACTTGATTACGGGGACGGCCCAAGGCTTTTTGTGAGTTTGCGACTAGAATTAATATTTCGGGAAGTTCTTTTGATAGGCCGTTATTTGTCTCAATAATATTGCCTAATTCTATGACAAATTCATGGTTGTCTGAGGCTGAGGAACGGCTAATCACTCTGAATGCAATGCTAGCAGCGAAGTCGAGAAGTTCCCTTCTCTTTAAGATGTTCATGATCTCTTTCGGTGACCTTGACTCAATGAGAGCATCACCCAGGAGTTCCGTTGCATCTTTTTGAATGCGCATTCTTGTGTCTGGGTTTTTCAGCTGTCGACCTGGCCGTAATAGCTGTAGAGTAGATGTTACTACATCGTCAAGTTTTCCCGATCTATAGGCAGACCATGAGATCCGGTAGAGGACGCGTAGACGCTCGAAACTATAATCCGCGACTTTTATCTTATCTAGAATCGCTTCTGCTTTTTTGTAGTTTTGTAAGGCAAGGCTCGCCTTTTCAAGTTTGAAATAATGATCTCCCACAGCTATGAGAGCATGAACACCAAACAAACTATTTTTGGCGGTTGAGGCAGCTAAAAACCATGCATTTAAACTTTCTTTTTTACGATCAAG
>CAZBDM010000784.1:0-1593 GCA_964490675.1 uncultured Oligoflexales bacterium | reverse complement strand
CCATGAGCGACTGTCGACAGTCGGAAAAGATACTTGCCCTTGTCCATTAAAGTCTGCATCAAAAACAGCTATCGCACCGCCAATCGGCTCATCAATGATAAAGATACGGCTATTGTCATGACTTGTTACCAAAAGATCAGTGTCATGGGTATTGTTAATATAATGATCGAAAATCTGATTGGTCTGAGGACCGCCAAGACCGGGTGGTAGCAATCTTTGCGTTGCAGTTGTCGTCGAGTAGATAGCCGCTACCGGCCAAGTCCCATTACCTGTAACAAATCCGTGAAAGCTTGTATTCGCTGTATCTGGCATCACAAAGGTCTCTTCTATACCGACAGCTCCGCCGCTGGCATTAAAATACCTAAAACGAATGGTCTCTGGAGAAGCTATCTGACGATAAGCGATGACAAAGTTTTCACCATCATTATACTTGGCGATATGATGATCGATGTGAGAAACACCTGTCAGTACCGAAATAACTTGTGAAACGGCGTTACCATCCTTGTCAAAGATTCTGAATTTTAAATTATTTCCACATTCTTGATGCCACAGAACAACAAACCGATTGTTGTTCAGGGCTAAAGGTCTAGTAACGGCTCCAGAAGATGTACATGCTTCTTGATCAAGATCAACAGTGTTGACGACAGAGAGATCTTGATTGAAAAACACGGCGACGACTTTATCAATACCTCCACCTTGAATGCCACTGATTCCGGAGCTAACGACAAAGCGTTGGCCATCCGGTGAACTAGCGGTGCGCGGAATGTAATACCTACCGTCTGAGAAGGTCAAAGATAGGGTTGGAGGAGAATCATCTGTCTGTGGATCCTCTTGCGGGTTTTGATCTGAATTTGCTGGTTGAAGCGGCTGATCTTGACCAACCTCACCCGAAGTAATCGGCACTATCACTCTTGCACTCTTGTCAAAGTCTTGGCCTTTGCGGGTGACTTCATAGACGACTTTCGCCGATGCTATTTGGTCTGTCGGAAGCTTCGTTTTATATAAGCCTGTTTGCTCATTGCGCGCGAAGACGTTATCTGTTTCTAAAACAGATATTCTAACAATTAGACTATTTGGAATGTTAATAACGATCTGGTCGGAGGTTTTATCCTTTATCGCACAAGTGACCTCTGTCTCAGCGCCCGTTTGAGCGCCCGATTGACAAGTGAGATATGTACCGTCAATCCAGACAGGGGGCTCAACCCCTTCTGCTTCCTCAGAATCCGCACTCTCTTTAGATTGTGCATCGCTGTGTGTTCCAACAGGAGCCTCACAAGCTGGAATTAAGGGTATAAAAAAGATAAAAAATAGAAAAAGTATCTTCATGTAAAAAGCAAAACTTTCCGGTTATGATTCTTAAAGATCCAGTAAAATTTAAAAGAATGTTAACTCTCTATAAGCGTTTCGGAAAAAACCAATGGTTTATTAAACAATATCGATTTACCTACATTTACATCGTTTTTCTCAAGACTTAAGACCTCGCTGGTAGCCCTATTTTCTCCTTTGCAACAGTGACTAACTGATACTCCATAGCAGAGCGGTAGCCCTTGATAGCAATATAAATCAATATTATCAGTTGCTTACGACTCACCC
>CAZBDM010000783.1:1057-1596 GCA_964490675.1 uncultured Oligoflexales bacterium | reverse complement strand
CAGATGTCAGGGTCAAGCAATCGAGACTTCTACACCTACTGGTTTTACTCGGCGTCGAAAGAAGAAATAGATGCTGCTGAAGAGCGATTGTTTAGTAGCTTTTATAAAGGATGGTCATGGGGAGCTTTCTTTTATGAATACGAATACTGCTCGCTAAACGTTTATGACCCCAGTAAGCTTACGGAGGGAATGGTTCTTTCTGAGGCTGTTTCTGTTGAAGTGAAGTTTGTTAAGCCAGGAGAAGATTACTACCTCTACCAGACAAAGTTTATATTGCCTGACTCATTTGACAAAGAAGAATATGAGAAACTTAAAGAGCTCAACCCTGAGGGTGTCAAAGCTTTAGAAGAGTCAACCACTGAAGACATCAAAAGCAGTGGTGACACTGATATTCACAAGGTCAGGTTTTTGTTTGATGATGCCAACATTAAATCACTTGTTTGTGCGCGACCGCCTAGTGAAGATGGCATTGCTTTCGACAATGTCAAAGCCATCATGGGTGATGCCATCCGTTTGAAAGACGCTGAATAGATCAAAAT
>CAZBDM010000783.1:0-1047 GCA_964490675.1 uncultured Oligoflexales bacterium | reverse complement strand
GTCCTCTTTTCAGGATTCAGAAACAACGACGTCTCTTTGGACTCCGAGCTTTTTCATCAAACGATGCAAATAGGCTCGTTCGAGACTCAAAAGACGGGAAGTCTCGCTGACGTTGCCGCCGGCTTTACGGAGCATATATTTGACATAAGAACGCCCGGCTTTTTCATGGAACTCTGACCAAGGGATCGATCCACAACTAAAGCTAAAGGTCTCGGAGTTCTGAGGTTCTTCGGCTTGCTGGGAAGCGATTTGTTTCTCGACCTTTGTCACAGCTTCTAAATCAGGAACTTCACTTATAATCGTCTCTTCGCTGAGAATCGCTGTCCTTTCGACAATGTTTTTAAGCTCACGGACGTTGCCAGGCCAATGATAAGCCATCAATTGATTGATGGCGTGATCATTAAAGCTGCGTTCGCCGAGAGAGTTTTCTTCACAGGCGATCTCTAGAAAAGCCTTAGCGAGAAGGGCGATATCATCTCCACGTTCTCTCAAAGGCGGGACGTTTAAGGTGACAACATTAAGCCGGTAAAAAAGGTCTTCGCGGAATTGATGAGCGTCGACCATTTCTTGCAGATCACGATTGGTTGCAGCAACCAGTCTAACATCAACATGTATCGTCTTGTCACCCCCAACACGCACCATTTCGCCACTTTGCAGAACACGTAAAAGCTTAGCCTGGACACCTAATTCCAATTCGCCAATTTCGTCGAGAAATAGAGTGCCTTGATGAGCTCTCTCAAACAAACCGCGGCGGGATTTTGTTGCCCCAGTAAATGCGCCTTTTTCGTGACCAAAGAGCTCACTTTCAATGAGAGAGGCAGGGATCGCTGCACAGTTGACCTTAACGTAAGGTTTGTCCTTTCTCTTTGAGTTGCGAAAGACCTCGCGGGCGACGAGCTCTTTACCGGTGCCGCTTTCGCCAACAATCAAGACGCGCCCTTGGGTTGGGGCTACTCGCTTGATCATAGTCGTCAAATCTTTGATTTTATCTGATTGACCAAGCAGCTCTTGGCCGCGCATCAGTTGTTTCTCTAGGTCTTCTTTTGA
>CAZBDM010000782.1:0-1598 GCA_964490675.1 uncultured Oligoflexales bacterium | reverse complement strand
TTTATTCTAGTATTCACACTTTTAGAAAAGGTAAGTTTATCCATCTCACTGTCACTTTGAGTATTCATAACATTTCTCCCGTCGATAAAATTGTCATCACAAAAATTCGCTACTACGATATTAATGGTAAGTTTTTACGCGATTTTATTGAACGCCCCTTTGCCATCGATCCTCTTGCTACGAAAGAATTTGTTGTGCAGCAAAAAGATGTTTCTGGTGGTTCGGGAGCAAATTTTATCGTCGAGTGGGAGTCTGATAAGAAAGTAGCGATACCGATCATAGAGTCGATAATGATCAGCACTGAGCAAGGTCAGGGTATTTCTTTGATTTCTCGTGGCAAAGAAATCGAACACCACTAAAAAGTCTCCAGATACAAATATCATTTATTTGAAAAGCTCAAAATCTCGTCAAGAACGGATTGATATTGTTCTAATTTAGTAAGACTCTTTTTGAAGGCTTCGATTTTTAGAGGAGCCCTCTCGTCATCAAACTTGTACCCTTTTTCAAGATTTTCGAGCAGAAGAGAAAGGGTTCTGAATGCTCCTCTGAGGTCGTGGGCTTCTTGACGTAGTTGATCTTCATCAACTAATTGATCGCTTATCTTAATGAACAGATAGTTTTTTTGAGTGATTTTTTTTAAAATATCTAATTCTTGATCGGAGAGATCTTTCGATTGAGGTAACGATTCAATCTTTATTAATTTTTTGATGTCTTGCAAAGTGTCATCCTCATCGTCTTTAGACTGACTCATAGTCTATCGAATTCATTGAAAATTTCTTTAACCGACGGGCTGTAGTTTCTTTAAGCTGGGTGAAAAATTGTCCGATGCCAATCTAGAGATTTCTTCGTTTAACCTTTTCAGAGTGACGTGAAATTGGCAGAGTTTGAAAAAAATGGCAAGTCGATTGCGAATCGATACAGTATCACTGGTACCATCGGAGAAGGTGGTATGGGCTCTGTTTATAAAGCTCTGTCCTTTGATGATCCCTCCCGTGCAGTAGCCATAAAGCTCATTAGACATTCAGGAAAAATTCTTTCCGAAGACTTGTTGCGCTTTCAAAAAGAAGCAGCCTTAATGAGTCAGCTTTATCATCCTCATATCATTGCCTTTCATGAGCTTGGCGTGTTGGAAGGCGAAGAAACGGAACACTTCGGCAGTGGCTATTACATTGTCATGGATCTCGTTAGAGGAAAAAACCTCAAAGATTTTTTAGGTAAACATAACCCAAAAGATCTTAGGTTCTTTTTCAATCTCGCACAACAAATCGCCCACGCTCTCGACTACACTCATGGCAAAGGTATCATCCACCGTGATATTAAACCGCAGAACATTGTCATCGAGGAGGGGTGGGACTACAGTAAGGGACAAGTTCACGTAAAGATCTTGGACTTTGGAGTCGCTCGTTTGGGCGATGTCATGCATTACACAGGCGCTGAAAAGGGCGGAGTCGATGAATTTGCCGGGACGCCTCTTTACATGGCTCCTGAACTAACGAGCTACCTTGATGGAACCGTTGATCATCGAGTTGATCTTTATTCGCTTGGTTGTCTTCTTTACGAAGTATTGACGGGTCGACCTCCTTTTAGTGCCAAGACCC
>CAZBDM010000781.1:0-1602 GCA_964490675.1 uncultured Oligoflexales bacterium | reverse complement strand
CGATGACAATAACCTCCTTATCAGTGAGCGTAGTGGGTCCCTTAAGCTGCTCAATCTTACTAATAAGAAAGTAACAAGTATTTCCGGCCTTCCAACCATTACCGTCAGAGGGCAAGGAGGTCTTCTTGATCTTGAGAAGCATCCTCAATTTGCTAACAATAAGCTGATCTATATCACCTATTCGATTGCCAAAGACGGTCGCTACTCAACTGCGCTGGCGAGAGCCAAACTCGAAACAGACAAACTCGTCGACCTGAAAACGATCTTCATTGCCAATGCATGGCAAACCACAAGCCATCACTTTGGCTCAAGACTCGCCTTCGATCATAATGGTAAGCTTTACATGACCATCGGTGACCGTGGTAAAAGGCATGATGCTCAGAAGCTCGACAATCATCAAGGAAAAGTCTTACGTCTCAACGATAACGGTACGGCTTACAGCGCCAATCCATTTGTAAAGACCAAAGGCGCTCTTCCGGAAATCTACTCCTACGGGTACCGTAACCCACAAGGCATCGCATATGACCCCAAGACAAAAACGATCTGGGTCAGTGAACATGGTCCTAAGGGGGGCGATGAGATCAACTTTATCTTACCTGGCCGCAACTACGGCTGGCCTTTAGCGACTCATGGCAAGGAGTATTCGGGTGGATTTATTGCAAAACCTTCTAAAGAAGGCCTCGAAGATCCTGTTAAAGTCTACGTGCCTTCGATCGCTCCTTCTAGTCTTCTCATCTATCGCAAGAGAATGTTTCCGCAGTGGGACGGAGACTTCTTTCAAGGTGCTCTTGTCTTACAGCATCTCAACCGCGTTGTCATATCGGGCAGGAAAGCGGTTTCTGAAGAGCGCCTTCTTGAGCAATACAACGAAAGGATCAGAAGCCTCGCTGTCGACTCAAAAGGTAGTCTTTTTCTTGGATCTGATAGTGGCAAGATCATTCAGATCTCAAAACTCCCGAAGAAATAGGATTCCCTTTTACAACCTTTGGAGTCTCCATTGAATTCTTCTGAAGACAAATTAAAAACAGCCTGGCTATTTCTCTTCTTAGCTTGGGTCGTGGCTGTCGTTGCAAGTCTAGGAAGTCTTTTTTTTAGCGAAATCATGCAGTATCCACCGTGTAAGCTCTGTTGGTATCAAAGAATTTCTATGTATCCTCTCGTTGTCGTACTGCTCGTTGGCCTATTCCCCTTTGAGAAAAGCGTTATAAGGTTTGCTCTTCCCCTGACAATGATAGGTGCACTGATCGCAGTCTTTCACAATCTTCTTTACTATAAGATCATTCCTGAAAGCAAAGCCCCCTGCGAGCAAGGGATTTCGTGTACTTCGGTACATATTGAATGGCTCGGTTTTATCACCATTCCATTTCTATCGTTGACAGCTTTTGCTATGATCATCTTTCTGCTTATTTTAGCGAGGAAATTTTCTCATGAAGCTTAAACTAATTATTGTCAGTATGACGGCAGTTGTATTAATCGCAGCCTTTTTTATAGGTACAAAAATTTATCAAGATAAGAAGGCTGAAGAACTTGGATTTTTAGCGCAAGAAAACGCCAAATTATTTGTTCCCGATTATGCTCCCGTGATGGGTAACAAAGATGCGA
>CAZBDM010000780.1:0-1647 GCA_964490675.1 uncultured Oligoflexales bacterium | reverse complement strand
CTCTGTGAGTGTTACTTAAAATCAGCCCAGGAAAGCCCGCATCGGCGATTGCTTCGACAACTTTTTGAAAGCGCTGTTTTGGAAGATCAGGGTCGATCTTAAACCAGACTCCGGGGATATCAAGCTTAACTCGTTGAGCAAGGCTTTCAATAAAATCAGGTGATGCGAGGTCTCTTAGACCTGGTGTGTTGGGTGATGAAATATTGACGACAAAATAACGACCCATACCTTTAAAAGACTGCAGGCCAGTGAAGTAATCATCGATAGCTTGCTCGAGAGGGGTATTTTTGTTTTTTCCAACGTTGATACCAAGAGGGACCTTTTGGTGATCCCATTGGAGGTTTTTAATACGATCGGAAACAGCGGTGATACCGTCGTTGTTAAACCCCATACGGTTGATCAAAGCTCGTTGATCTGGCTGCCGAAAAAGCCTTGGCTTTGGATTTCCGTCCTGAGGTTTTGGCGTCACCGTACCGACTTCGAGAAAGGAAAATCCAAGCCGTGCGAGCCCCCCCGGGCAGACACAGTTCTTATCAAAACCAGCGGCAAGTCCAATCGGATGAGGAAGCTCACCAATTGAAGGAACGTGTGTCTTGAGCAATAGATCTTGGTCGATATCGGGCTTGGGTACAAGTTGTGGACGATCTTGCTTAAGGAGCCAAACCCCTATGTTATGGGAAAGCTCTGCGGGTAATACTCTAAGACAAGATGTCGCAAATCTAGAAAACCTCTGCATCAAAACGTCGCGCCTGCTTCGTCTGCTTGCTTCTGATTGTAGAGTCATTAATTCGTTCCAATTACATCAAATGAACTTGGTCAGCCTTTCAGCCAATTCCTTAGGATGAAAAGGCTTTCTGATGTAATCTTTAGCTCCCAGCTTGATTCCATGCAAGACCACATTCTCTTGAGCCAGAGCGGTAAGCATAACCACTGGAATTTCTGAGGTTTTTTTGTTATTCTTGAGAGACCGTAAGACCTGCAGTCCATCGATGCCGGGCATCAAGATATCGAGTAGGACGAGATCTGGCTGAAGACCTTCTTCGAGTTTTTTAAGGCCTTCTTCTCCACTGCTTGCCAGAGAAACAGTGTGTCCTTTCTTTTCAAGGGTAATTCTGATCAACTTTTGAATGTGATATTCGTCTTCAATGACCAGGATATGTGCCACAGCCGCTCCTTTTATGCCTGTTTAACCCGAGGTAAAACACTTTCTTCTTGCTGATTCATCGGTAAAAGAAAGCGGAACAGGCCACCCTTTCCCGATTGCCTTAAATATAGCAACTGACCGAAATGCTGCTCTGCAATGGATCTTGCTAAATAAAGGCCGATTCCAAGACCTCTCTTACCACGACGTATCTTTCTTGTTGATGTGTCTTGAAAGAAGCGCAAAAAGATCAGTTCTTCTGCCCCACTTGGCACACCGAGACCGTCATCTTGAATATCAATAACGATCATTTTATCAGATCCGTAGAGAGTCACTTCTATTTTACCATGCTCGGCAAAATTTACCGCGTTGATCAGTACCTCTTGAATGGCAATTCGTAACAGTTTCGACACAGCCATCATTTCGTAAGAACGATCACTAGCAGAACGAAAAGAAAAATTAAGTTTGGCAGCCGTAAGCTCTCCGAAGCGTTGTCTCGATTCTGT
>CAZBDM010000779.1:0-1659 GCA_964490675.1 uncultured Oligoflexales bacterium | reverse complement strand
TACGACAGCATCAACACCAGCTTTCTCACATTTTTCAGCAAGTTCTGGTGAGGAGGTGACGTGGATAACACGACAGTTTTTTTCTTTTAGAAAAGGAGTGAATTTTTTTGGGCTTCCCGCTGAGGTGAAAAAGATTTTGATGTTTTCCTCAAGAGCCACCTTGATCTGTTCTTCTACGTCTTTGTAGAGAAGGGGAATGTTGACCCCAATGGGTCGGCCCGTCAGTGACTTAGCTTTTTTGATATGTTCCCGGAGAAGATCAGGCTTCATAGATCCTGCCCCGACCAGACCGAGTCCACCGGCTTGCGAGACCGCCGCGGCTAACTTGCCTCCTGACACCCAGACCATCCCCCCTTGTATGATGGGTAGTTTAATGCCTAACATTTGGCAAAGCTTTTGGGTATTGTGGTTCATCGCCTGTCTCCGACAGAATTTCCGCTTTCATTCAATCATCTTACTATGAAAGCAAGGCCCGCCCTTGTCAATCAAACCGTTTTCTTTCTATTGCTTTTTGCCACCAAACGATTACTTTGCCTAATTTGTTATCTTAACGAGGAAGAAGAATTGGTCACATCACCCTCACAACATTACCAATTGCTCGATAGCGGAAACTTCAGAAAGCTTGAGCAAGTAGGTTCTTATAGGATCGTCAGGCCGTCTGCTAGTGCCATCTGGAAGCCGTCTCTTAAGAGAGACGAATGGCAGAAATGTCATGCTGAATTTGTCAGAAAAGGTGGTGGTGATGGGCAGTGGAAAATGGGGCGGCTTAGGCCTTCGTTGCCAGAGTCATGGTCGATCCAAGTCGATCAACTGACCATTGTTATTAAGCCAACAGATTTTGGTCATCTAGGGTTTTTTGCCGAGCATCACGAATGGCAAGATCTTGAAGCTGTCGTTAAGAGCTATCATAGGACAGGTAAACCCTTTCGTCTTCTCAATCTCTTTGCCTACACTGGTGTAACCAGTCTTATGGCGGCATCTTTAGGTGCGCAAGTGACTCATGTCGATGCTTCTAAAAGCAGTGTTGCCTGGGCAAGGGAAAACGCAGAACTTTCTGGCTTAGGCAATGCGCCGATTCGCTGGATCGTTGATGATGTGCAAAAGTATCTTAGTCGAGAAATCAAAAGAAAGTCTTTGTATCAGGGGATTATTCTAGACCCTCCTAGTTACGGTCGCGGTCCAAAAGGCGAAGTTTGGAAAATTGAAGAGCATCTCTGGCAGCTTCTCGACCAAGTCAAAGCAGTGGCTGCCGATGATTTTTGTTATCTCCAGTTGAGTGCACACTCACCTGGAATCACTCCGTTAGGGCTGAAAAATTGTATTGAGGATCTATTTGGTAGCCAGTCAGCTGAGTTTAAACCTTACGAAATGACGGTCGAAGACAAAAAAGGCAGACTTTTACCAAGTGGGGTTTGTTGTAAATTTTTTAACATCTAAAGTGTGCGATGAACGAAACTCATATTCAAAGTCTCAGAAATCCAGCCCTTAAATTAGCGGTTTCCCTGAGGCAAAGAAAAGCACGATCACAGTACAAAAAATTTCTCGTGGAAGGGGTGAGAGAAATAGATCGTGCGAACTCTTGTGGCTTCAAAGCTACTGAAGTTTTTTATTGTCAAAACTATCTTTCTGAGCAGGCCATCAAGACTCTCGCTCGGTTAA
>CAZBDM010000778.1:0-1666 GCA_964490675.1 uncultured Oligoflexales bacterium | reverse complement strand
GTGTCATCTCTTCGCTTGAAGTACTTTTGTTAAGTACTTCTGCCAGTAAAGCTTCAAAAGACTCTTCAGAGATATCTGTTTTTTTACTATATTGAGACTTGCTATCCAAATAGCTTAAGTAAAGATTTTCAGAGCCCTTAAAGATCTGCAGTATCGCTTCATTTTTGCGAAGAAACTTCTGGTACTGTTCAACAGAAGAGGTCATCTGTTGTCTTTTTTCCCTGTCTTTAGCCTGTAGGTTTCGTTCGCCTCGATTAATACTGTCTTTTAGAAGAATATTGAAATAAGATGCAACATCGATAAAATCAAACGAATCATTTTTAGCTAGATACAGATCGAAAATTTGTTTGATCTGATACCTTTCGTAAGAGTTTTTAAGACTATCGCCCTGTTCTAGTAAAGATGAAAGTTCATTAATAGACTCCTCATATAATCCTTTTGATGCGAGAAACCGCCAGGTTTTCTTATCATCCTGATATATTCTTTTTTTATACCTTTGGATTTGTTTTTTAAGTTCTTCTTCCAGGTCCTCCTCTTTAAGGCCCATCATTAAAGGAAGGTAAACGAATTTTTTACGGTCAAATTCAGAGACTAATGCCACCCCCCAAGATAGGATTTCGTCTTTCTCGTCTAGATTTTTTTGAGGATCAAAACTTTTTAGAATCCCGTAAAATGCAGTCAATTTTAAAATTAGATAGCGGTCTTTTTTAGAGATGTCGTCTGTTTTTATTTTTCTATACTCTTGTAATGTGTTCTCCAAAATTTGCCGAAACGGCGCCAAATCTTTTAAAGTCACCTCACCAAGGTCAAAGGAAATCATTTGACTAATTGCTTGATTTAGAAGACTTTTTAAGGCTAATGTTCCTGGCAGGCTGTTTTCTTCTGGTTGAGACGAATTAATTAATTGGGTTGCTTCGACAAATGTTTTTCTAGCCTCGATCGTTTTACCGATATCAAGCAGCGCCAAGGCTTTTTTGTTTTTATTGTAAACAATTTCGTTTATATAGTAGCTTTTTGAGGCACCATCTTTAATCTCTTGACTACGACGCAACTGCAATAGATCGATTTTAGCTTGCAAAGTTGCGATGAATGATTCTTTCCAATTGAGTTTTTCCTCTATGTTAGATCGGATATGATAGATGAGAATAAGCTTGGTTAAATAGGTAAATCCTTTTGCATCCGAATCTCCTCCAAGGTTGATCTTAATCGAGCCACTTTCTGTCGAGCGATCACCCGATAGCTTATTGAGGACTTTTAACTTTTCTTCAGTTATTTGCTCAATTGATTTAAGAGCAAATTTATCTAAAAGCAACTTTTCAGCATACTTCAAGTCAGTAAGGGCTTTCTGATATTTTTTAGTCTCTTCAAGGCAGATCGCACGTGCTATGAGATTAACAGAAGTGTTTTCCGTCTTGTTTTTCTTTTGATTGATCTCAATAAGCTTATCGTAATAAGACAGCGCATTTTGGCAATTACCTCCATCTAAAAAAGAGAGTGAAAGGGCATCAAGAGACGCTGCTACCTTTTCTTCTATATTCTCACTTTGCCAAATTTTAAGAGCTTTTCTCTGTAAAGAAGTTGCCAAGCGATGATTGTCGGTATGAAAAGCAGCTCTACCAGCTTGCTCGAAAAGAAGACCTTCCACTTTTTTGGTTGTTGCTGGAAC
>CAZBDM010000777.1:0-1672 GCA_964490675.1 uncultured Oligoflexales bacterium | reverse complement strand
TGAACTCCACCTACCTGATCTGGGAAACAGATCAGCTTAAAATAGAGGTGCTGGGCGGTATGGATTTAACGGTGTTAGATAGCTTGCGGGTGACTTTGAGAATCAGCAGAAAGCCGAAAAGAACGGCCTTAGATGTGCTGCGTGAAAGTCTGGATCTGTACCACAGTCAGAAGCTGGGGAGCTTGCTCAAAAAGCTGCATGAACAACTGGAATTGCCTATGCAGGAGCTGCGTTTGCAGCTGGCCGAGCTGATTGATGGACTGGAAGAACACCGACAATTACAACGGCAAAAAACAGAAGGTAAGCAACTCAACAAACGAGTGCTAAACAAAGAGCAAAAAGCAATCGCCAAAGGCTATTTGACCGACTTAAATCTGATGCAAAATACCTGGCGGGATCTGGGAAAAGTCGGCGTAGTTGGTGAGCAAATTAACGCCTTTGTGATGTTTTTGTGCTTTAGCTCGAGGAAGATGAAAAGTCCGCTACACGTCATTAGTTTAGGGAGTTCCGGGAGTGGCAAGACGCATTTGCAAGAAACGATTGCCAAGCTGATCCCGGAAGAAGAAGTAGTGAACGTGACAAGCTTATCAGATAATGCACTGTATTACTTTGATGATCTGCGTCACAAGCTATTTTTACTGGAAGATATGGACGGGATGAGCGAGGATGGCATGTATGGTTTGCGAGAGATCAAATCCAAAGGATTTTTGGCAAAACGCATCCCGCTCAAAGACAGCAAAGGGAAGTTGAAAACGGTACAAGTACGGGTTTTGGGTCCGATCTGCTTTGCAGGCTGTACGACCAAAGAGCGCGTGTACGAGGACAACGCCAACCGCTGTTTGCTGCTGCATCGCGACGAATCTAAGGCACATAAAAAGGCGGTGATGGCCGAGCAACGTAAGGCGGCAGCTGGCAAGGTGAACGAGCTGGAGCAAGCCCAGATCCGGGAGTTATTTAAAGATTGTCAAATGCTGTTGAAGCCTATGCGAGTCGTCAATCCCTACGCTGAACAGCTGGACTTGCCCGACAAGGTGTTCAAGCCTTTGAGAACCAATGCTCACTATCTAAAATTTATCGAAGTGGTGACCTGGTATCATCAATTGCAACGGGAAGTAAAGACCTCAAGGTCTGGAGAGAAGTACATTGAAACGACCTTGGAGGATATTGAATGGGTGAATAAATTGTTGAAAGATGTGCTTTTAAAAAAGAGTGATGAACTAAGTTGGAAAGGGCGACAGTTTTTGAAAAGTCTGGAGCGATGGCTGGAACAAGAGGAACTCACTTCCTTTAGAACCAGCGATTTGCGGAAGCATCTGCGCATCCATCCCAGCAGCTTAAAACGTCGAATGCTGGAGCTGAATAGTTTTGGCTATGTCAAGCGTGTAGGAGGTAGTTCTCAGCAAGGTTACGAGTATCAACTTACTTATACTGACAGTTTTGAAGAGCTGGAAAGCTCGATTAACACAGCTTTAGACGATTGTTTAGACAGGATCAAAAATAAAAAGTAGTGGTTCAGTGGTTCAGTCGTGGTTCACCAAGAAGGGTGAACCACCAAAGTTAAAGAAAATCAATTAGTTAACCTTAAAAAATCGCCGTGGTTCGGTGGTTCAGCAAAACGCAAGTGCGCTCAAAAATGAAAAACAGGTCATTACAGGCATACTTAGAAGATTTA
>CAZBDM010000776.1:0-1690 GCA_964490675.1 uncultured Oligoflexales bacterium | reverse complement strand
TGCGCGGTACGTCAACCAAAAAGGCTGTCAAAACATCTATAAGCTGTGATTTTGTCGTGATGTTGCTTAAAGAAGATGCCGGTATTTCGGCAGATTCACTTAAGGCTTTAAACACAACTTCATTAACCTGACGCTTGATATCTGCTTTAAAGTTTTGATCTTTTTTTGGCAAGAATTGCCGTGGTGGTAACGTCGAATTGCCTGACAAGTTGTTGTGACCATCTGCTCTCGGCGCTGCCGCACCAAAAACTCCAATCTCTAAAGAACTTCCACGACGAACTTTAACGTCAAAAGAATCAAGCATCTGACCTGTAAACTCTAAATCAGCAACACCCTGCAAACCCTGACCAGTTTTAAATTTTTTGTAATCTGGCGATAACGAGCTTTTGTAAGCTCCGCCACTGACAGGTGATTTTAAGTTAGAAACTGCAAGCAAAATTTGATCTTTTAGCAAGTCAGCGATGTCCTGCTTGACGTCATCACGCTTATCTTTCGGAAGTGAATCTGGAAGGTCTAAATCAATTAAACTACTCGTCGACCGACTCGTCACCTTCGTCTGCACTGTCTTCATCTGCATCCTCATCATCAATATTGCTATCGTCTTCAGTAACTAAACTGTTTAGACTTTCATTTTTTAATTCGTTGAGTCTTTCCAATTTAGCAGCAGCTTCCTGATCAGTAAGCTCATTGTTAAGCATTTTAATTAACTCAATATCACTATCAAGACCAATGTCTTGCCTGGTTTTAATGTTATTTAGCCTGTCTTGCTCCGACATCAACATCGACTGCTGCATAAAACTCATGTTTATCTCAAAGTTTTCCTGCGGAATTACAAGATCTCTTAAGCTTTCATCAAGTTGACCAATAGAATTAAAGTACAATAGCCAGTCATTGATGATGTGAAATACCGTCGTTTCTTTTGTGCTAAATATCTTGCGCTGCTCATGCACGTCTTCAAGCGACTCTGCCTTGTCCAACATCATTGAGATGCCGCTTGAAAAATTAGTCCCGCCACTTAGCTGCATTGAAAAGCCACTGGTCGACAAATTGTTTGTCGATAACAACAAAGCCACCTGCATCTCAACTGCACGCATTAGACTATCAAGCTGTGGACTTCCGTTAACGACACCTATCTCTGGTGTAACTTCACCCTCTTCGCCAGACATCTCTAATCTTACAATCTTGTTAGGTCCTAACGTAATGTTTGACGCTAAATCAGTGCCTCTAATAAAAAACTGGCCATAACCTTGTATCACTCCAATGTTAAGCAAATGGCTGATTAGCGCATTAATACTAATAGCAGAATCACACAAATCAAAACCGCCTTGAGCCCAAAAGGAATTGTCCTGATCAATTGCATAGTTAACAATTGGCAAACGTCCAATAGGGTTGCGAACCAAGTCCAGTTGAGAATCACTAACGTCGCTGTCAATACTGTCAACAACGTCGGACAAATCATCTTCCATGTTATGCTCAACATCCACAATTGAACCGCTCGCATCCATCGTAAAATGAAAGTTTTTAGACCAAACAATGTATCTCTTGCTTGCTTTGTCTTTACCCTCATCCATTTTTTTATCTGCAATAGCTTGGTCACGACCGTCACCTAGCGGCTTTAAAGTAGAGCTGTCAATTGACCTTCCTTCCTGAGAAGCATCTCTTGACGTGTAAGCAACATCTTGAAAGTCGT
>CAZBDM010000775.1:0-1703 GCA_964490675.1 uncultured Oligoflexales bacterium | reverse complement strand
ATCCACGACAGCACTAGTGGTAAGCCGTATCTTCCAACAGTATCCTCAGGCCTCTACGTCACCAATGGTGATTTCGATGACTGGGCCTACAACAAAGCCGGCGTCATACCTTTCACCGTTGAACTCACCAACTCCGGCACAGGCTTTGTTTTTCCAGACGAAGAAGAAAAACTCGAGACTGTCTTTCAGGATAACTTACCATTTGTAATGGACCTCATTAAAAGTTCGGTCAACCCACAGTCGCCAAAATCTCACATCCAGCAACAATCTTTGAAAACAGTCCACCATCAACCCATTAAACGCTCACACGGCAAAAGCCAAGAGGTGGAAATCATCGTTCCACGCGGCCACACCGCAACGCTATTTTACCAAAAAAAGCTGTCTGACAGCCCCTCGGAAGCCCTTTTTCGTCACTTCGATAAAGGCATCTACTTTGATCGCATGATCTCGCGCATCAGACGCGCCCAGAGGGGAGATGAAATCAAATACTATATCAATTACCAAAATGGCGGCAGCTTTCACCGTCTTCCTGAAGGCGGCTACTTCGCTTATGAAGTCGAGCAGGCATCGCAAAACCGCATTCTTCTGGTCAGCGGTGAGGGTGTCGAAGCAGACGACAACCAACAGTACCTGAACTATTACCAATACGCACTTGGCTCTTCAAACTTCGCTGGACGGTACGACACGATCGTTCAACTACCTGGTGAAGACCTACCCTACTTCGATATTCTGTCGCACTATAGTCATATTATTTGGTACACCGGCGATAACAAAAATAGCATCTCTGAAAAACAAGCGGAACATTTGGTTAACTATTTAAGACGGGGAGGCCATCTCTTTCTTACGGGGCAAAATGTCCTCGGATCTCTCTTCGAGTCAGGAAATAGTGCCGCAGATAATTTCCTTCTTGAAGTCGGTATCGGTCATTATCTTCCCAAAATGGCAATGCTCGGTGCCGACGACAATCAACAACTTGCTATTGAGTCTCACCAAGACGGAGATCTACTGGACGATCTAGCCATTACGATTAACGGTGAAGACAGCGCTCAAAATCAAAAGAACGTTGCTGGCTTGACAACTAAAGATCCAGATCTCGCCAGACGCCAAAGCAAGGTCGAAGCTCTTCCTACCTTTACAGCAAAAGCAGGCAAAGACCAGTATAGCTACCTAAGCCAAAGCTTGACCGTCAGCGAAGACAGTAAAGAGCTCAAGTTAAACTACATGTTCATTCTTTGGGGAGCATTTTATTTTATTGAAGTAAATGATAAAAGCAGTGGAACGTGGACAACAGTCATTCCTATTCATCAGCAGGCGTCTCCGTGGAATCCTTCCAGCAGTGCTGAATATTGTGCTAATTACCTTGAAAAATACCCTCATCTGAAAAACTACTTAAAAGAAACAGACTGCTCCAATAAAGACAGCTTCAAGCCACTGTTCTATCAGAACTCATTGTCTGAAGTGAAAGTTGATTTGAGTGATTATGTCGGTAAAGAGATTGAGCTGCGCTTCTCTTTTATAACACTCGACGAAGCTAGCGATGGGACCGCATACTTTCAGTCTATCGCCGTTGGTGCTGACAAGTTCGATCCGTCCCAGTTGCTCATTGAAGGAGATTGGCTAAAAACAGCAGAACCGGTGACCGTCAGCACTGGCATTTCTACAGACCAGTCAATCTTTTTCTCATTTGGTCTTGAAGGTGTCAG
>CAZBDM010000774.1:0-1706 GCA_964490675.1 uncultured Oligoflexales bacterium | reverse complement strand
TTTCACGAATTGTTTAAAAGTGACGAGAAGAAGAAGAAATTACTCCTAGACGATTTTCCCACTTCTTGTGGATTCGCATTTGGATTTAACTATAAAGCCACTAAGTTTAGATCAATTTGTGAAGCATACGAACGTTGGATTAAAGAAAAATGGTTAGATGATGGAAAATATATCGAAGAGGTTCTTCCGGAAGAGCTGAGTCCTTTGGGGCGGTTTCTTGCCTCAACTTTTGAAGAAGTCAAGTATTACCGATTAGGGTTTAACATTCCATACATTGCAACTCCCATGCAAATGGCAATAGTTGTTGGTTTCAAAAACGGAGGCGCTTTTCCGGGGTCAAGAGTTACGACTATCAAAGATGACCCCTGGGAGCATGCCATTGTCGAGGCATTCCGTCATGTAAGAATCCATCGCGAGAACCTAAGGTTATCGAATACAAATGATCCTATTTCTCGCTTTGCTTTTCACGGTAGCGCCATAAAGAAAAGTCTATCAACATCTAGTCATACGCCTTGGAAGATGCCAAAACTAAGACTACTAGAAGAGATTCGATTAGATAAAAGTTATTTCTTTCTATTTAGAGCATTGTGTGAAGGCTTTAATGGGACTTATCTAACAGGTAAGAAACGATTCGTGTGTTAAGTTATGAAAAACATTTTTCAAAATATCTCGACTCATAGATGGTTCGTTCTTCTAGCTCCAGGCCTTTTTCTCTTGGCTTTTTTTTCATCTAATCTAATCATTGATAGGGGGGTAGAAGCCGAAAAAGAGAATAAGGGAAAAAATATTGAAGCAATTTTTTCAAATTACAGAATGTCATCTGATCCCCACTTTCTTTCACTAACAATCAGTAACCTTGAATCAATTGGTGCGATGAAATGTGTCACTTTGCATCTCATAAGCCCTAATTTATTTGATCGCCCTTATTTTGATTCTACTTTTAAGACGAGCTGCAAAAATCCTGGTAAACTCGAAGATGGGAATTGGTTTGATCAGAAATATCAAGCCGTTAGTGGTGAAGTTTGGCGGCTTAAATTTTTTAACCCACATTCAGCTTCCCTTAAATCTTTTGTCGTTGCTTCGAGAATATCTGTTTTTGCGATTGTTTTTGCCATCGCACTAGCTTTTTTCGGAATCATCTTTTATCAGGAACGCACCGCTATCTTAAGGTTGAAAAATCAGGAAAAAGAAGCTCGAAAAGATAAAGCCATTGCTCAAACGATCCAGATCCTGGCTCACGATGTGAGAAGACCCTTTTCGGTCCTAAAAGCAGGATTAAGTATGTTAAAAAATATAAAAAATCAGCAACAGATGCCTCTTTACGTGGGTAAGATAGAAAGCGAACTCAACAGATCGATCACTTCGGTCAATGGTATGATTGAAGATATTTTAGAAGCTAATCGCACAGCTTCAATCATTACCAGAGACTTGTCATTAAAGACGATATTATGGCAGGTTTGTACTGAACTCGCTCAGGTGAAAGACAACAGGAACGTAAACACGGTCTTTAGTTTTAATCACAAAAGAAAGCTTAAAGGGCAGGAGTCAAAACTCCATCGTCTCTTTACAAACCTTCTGATTAATGCCCTCGAGGCGATGGCTGAGAATGAAACGATCTCCGTCACAACTTTAGAAGAAGACGATGACATTCTTATTAAAATTAAAAACACAGGCGAATCCTCACTAACCTATTCTTATGATTATAA
>CAZBDM010000773.1:0-1706 GCA_964490675.1 uncultured Oligoflexales bacterium | reverse complement strand
TATAATTCCTTAAAAATTAAGCGCTTCTCGAGAAATGATAAAAAATGCCGATAATGTTCCCTACAAAGGGATCATCTACTTCGGGAAGACTATGACTAAAATCTTACTGTTGTTAGGGCAAATCTTTGCCTCAGTGGTGCTGTTGTCTTGTAGTGGAAGTGCCGTTCTTTCGACCAATGATGGCCAAGACAATGACCAAAATCAAAAGTCGGCTGACAGCAAAAACTCAGTCGAGGAGCAAAAAGGCCAAATCTATATCCCGGATGAACATCGCCAGTATAGTGAAGACGTCGAAGTTCACGAGGGATCGATCGTAGCAACCGATACGACAGCTTCCTATTTGACCTTACCTGGCGATCCATCAGTCGTTCCGCACGGTAAACCCTGGGTCGTCACTTCTGGTGTCGCCATTGCTGATGATATTCTTGCAACCTTCATTTTAAAAATTCCGGCACAAACAACCTATAACGAGGAAGAGCGATCAAAGCTGGGAGTTTTTTACCGGTTGCAGAGGGATGATGGTCGTACGTATGTTGGGTATGTTTCTGCTTCTGAATTACTAATCAAAGATCAAATGGTAGAGATTAACCTTACTGGTCTCGGAGATTATCAACTTGCAATGCTTTCTAGTCCAGTTGAAGGACGTTTTGAGAAGCTTCTGACCGATGATATAACCAGTCAATCGACATCTGACAGCCAAGATTCATCTAGCGAAGAAGAGCAATCTCCAGATGAAGAGCAACAAATCGTCTTTCTTGTTAATGAATCTTATGGGATCCCATCGCCTGTTCTAGAGTGGCAACCTTATACTTCTGCATTTACTTACTCTTCTGCAATTGTCAGAAGTAGTCAATCTTGTCCACAAAACTTTTCTTTAGATAATCTAAATATCATCTTTGCTAAGCAACCCGACTTTCTTGAAAACGGCAGCTACAAACTTTGCGTCATCGCTTTAGCGCCCGATTTTTCTGTGCTCGCTAAAGGTGAGAAGGGTTTTTCGATTGCAGCGACTGGCGCCGTCAATCCTTTTAGTCAAAACGGTATCGGTGGTAGCGGTGCTGCATTCAATTTCAATATCAACAATGACTTTGTTCTCTTTCAAGACGATTTTCTTTCAGACAGTGTTAATCGAGATGGGGGAGGTGTGAAGAGAGTCGGGACATCATTCAACTTTTCACTTGGCGTTTACTCTGACCCAAAGGCAGGCTTTAAGTTAAAGTTCTTTGTTAACGATCGTCAAAATCACCGCGTGTTAATCTTTAATGATGTCCCACAAGATGGCAATGCTCAACCAGATGTTGTCGTTGGTCAGAATAACTTCACTTCAAACCAGGCCAACGCTGGAGGAGTTCCTTCAGATCGGGGTCTTGACGAACCGGTTAATGTCAATGTCTGTACCGATGGCAAGCTGTTGATCTCTGAAAAAGAGAATAACCGGGTGCTCGTTTTCAACAAAATACCTACAACAAACGGAGCAGCAGCTGACTTTGTTCTTGGTCAAGCAAACTTTACAAACTCAGCGCCAGGGGTGGCGAATAATCGCTTTTTTTATCCCTATGCTGCTTACTGTATCGATAAAAAACTGTTGATCGTTGATAAGCAAAATCATCGTATTCTAATCTATAATAGCATTCCAGAATCAGCTAACGTGGTTGCCGATGTGGTCATCGGACAAAGTAATTTTACGACAAGTTCATCGAGCTGCA
>CAZBDM010000772.1:0-1707 GCA_964490675.1 uncultured Oligoflexales bacterium | reverse complement strand
GAAGACGGTACAAAGATGCCTCAGAATTCGAAACAGCAATCAGAAAATATTTAAATAGAACCTATCCAAACTTCACTTCTCAAGATCTGAGCGAGTTCATCAAGAATCTTATGCCCAAGCGAAGGGCCGAAAACCAAGAAAACATCAAGAAGGCTCTAACGTCTTCTAGTCTGAAAGCAAAACCTTCAAATGTTAGGGTAGAGGGCTCCGACTCTGATCATATACTATCGCTATCAGCGGGATCAAAAGAGGTGCCGTTCACTCAATCTAAAAACAATGCGGAACTTTCGATAGCTAAGCAAGATTTAGCCATACTTAAACAACGTGCTCAATTGTCAAACGCTGCCGCTAATCCGATGGCAACACAACAGCCAAACTCGGCATTTGTTCACCATCCCTCAATGGTGGCCGCTCATTACCACAAACCGAATTCTTCTAAAACGCTCATCCAGATACTTGCTTTGATATCAGTTGTTGCAGTCTTGGCGGTAGGCGTCAAAGTATTCCTTGCCCGGCGACCGGCTACCATTATTGTTCAAACGACACCAGCTATTGTTAAGCTAACCCTTGACGGTAAGAAAATCGACGGGGGACGCTACATTAAAACACCTAAAAAAATCTATCCTGTACCCATTGGAAAGCATGTTCTTGAGATCTACCGGGAGGGTTTTCAAAAACGCACGATCCCCATTAAGGCCACCGCCGGTGAGATTGTAAAAAAAGATACCATTGCCCTTGAACGCATCGCAAAGATGGCTGCAGTCAAACTGAAGATTGGCGACTCAGGAATTAAGAGAGTTTACACAGAAGTCAACGATGGCATTGATGTTGGCTATGCTCCACGAAACCTGCTGAGCATCACTTACAATCGCAAACATACCCTGAAAGTCTATCCAAACGACAAGGATCGCAGTAAATTCTTTACTTGTAAGTTTAAGCCGACCTCGACGCGCTGGCGCTCACCGTATTTTGTTATTATCTATCCAAAGAGTAAACGCTGCACCTACTCAGCTCCATAATCAACAGAAAACATCATATTTTTGTTTGCTTTATGGTCTCAAGCAATCGCTTGGCCATACGCTGTATTCTCATTTAAGAAGAATCCGATTTAATACGATGAAATCACCAGCATTATCCATTAAAATTTAACCAACGAAGATTAGTATAGGGGATACCTCACTTTGGAAAACCAGACGGTCAACAAGAAGCCAGACGAACACCACCAACCGAGACCCTGGCTTGCAATGCTACTCACCCTGATTACGCCTGGACTTGGTTTTTACTATGCAGGTGTGAGCTTTTTTGCCGCTCTTAAGATCGCAATTGCTTTAGATTTTATTCAATTAGGTCTGTTGAGCTTACCCATTAGGTTTTTTAACTGGCAAACAGCTATACTTGTCAGAATAGTATTTTCTTTTATTCTGGCCATTATTCTTTTAATCATAGTCCGTAAAGTTGCTCAGCAAACCTGCCAAGAAAACCGCCTAACCAAAACACGTTTTTATTTCCGTATGATTGCCGCTAATCTTTCTATAATTTTGTTATTTGCTCTCGTTGAAGAAAGTCTAAAACTTAAAAATCTACATTCTTTCAAAATGACAACATTATCGATGGAGCCGACAATCAAGAAAGGCGATCGCTTCCTCGTAAACTTGATTGCTTACTCTGAATTAGAAGAGCCTAAAAGGGGTGACATTGTGGCCTTCA
>CAZBDM010000771.1:0-1732 GCA_964490675.1 uncultured Oligoflexales bacterium | reverse complement strand
CCGCAAACAGGGTGCATACCAGGTACAGGAAGACTAACGTCGCATGTTTTTGAAACCCCATAGACAGTCAACTGGGTAAAGGGAGTCCACAAGGTCGCCATGTCACCTTTCCTACCATCATCGAACCACTCATTCTCAGTATGATAGACCGAACAAATTTTTCGAACATTGACTGATCCATCAGGATCGCGAGAATCTTCTAGCCATTCATCATTCCAAGAAAAAGCGTAAGTAATCTCTCTGGATTCATTGATTTCGTTTCTACGAGTGTTGGTGGGCATCTTGCCTTTTGCATTGCGCCAGGGCTTTTCCCATTCAATATCAAAACGGTAAGGGTCGTCTTCATCAATGCCACCCGCACAACTACCTTCCCACTCATGCGAGTTACAGAGTCTTTTGCCCATCGACTCACACACTCTTTTAGCGAAATAGCTCGATGCCCAAGCTAAAGGATATTCACAAGGAATATTGGGGAATTCAAATTGATCGATACAGACATAGGACTCTTCTGTCCCTCCGTCTTCAGTCGGAATGGGCACCATCCACTTCGCGCCGCACTTTGCTTCAGCCTCAGGATCGCTTTTGATCAAGCCTTTGCCAAAGACTTCGTCGAGGCACTGTTGGCGGCTAACGGCATGATAAGAGTTGTTGGTACCGATCTTTGCAGAAAGATCTGTTGTGCCAATGTTGCGAGTCGCCCACTGCCAACTTCTGAAGATCTCTTTGAGACGATTTCCCTGAGATTCCGTGAGCTTATGTTCGTCAATAATCTTATTGAGAAATGCTTGGCTCTCACCTTTCTGAGTCCTCGCACTCAACGTAGACACAAAAGCGAACACAGCCATCGAAATCAAAAAATTATAATATCTCATAGTATTCGTACCTTTTTTATTGATCCGATATAAAAACAAAGAATTGCGATAATGTTTTTAAAAACATGCTCAGACTTGCTCGACTTTTGATTAAAAAGCAAACTAGAGCAGACGCTAACGCTGCTCCAGAAGACGGTAAAGGCTTTTCACTGATCAAGCACAAGTACTTTTGGATCGCTCTTTTTCTAACACAGGTCTCGTTCGGTAGTTTCTATTCTTTCTTCACTATTTTCGCGACTGATCATGGTATTACACTCAAACAAACAAGCCACTTATGGATCTTCTCAGTCATTTGCGAGATTGCAATGCTGTACTTCCTTGCTCCAGTTGTGAGGAGATTTAGCGCAATGCAACTGATCAAGTTCGCTACTTTTGCGACCATTATCCGTTGGCTTTTAATAGGATCTTTCCCTCAATCCCTGCCAATGTATTACTTGTCACAAAGCCTACATGCTTTTGGCTTCGCACTGTTCCACGCTGTTGTTCTGAGCTACTTGTCGCAAGTTTATCAACAAAAGAAACTGGCAAATATGTTTTTTTACGGGGTTTCCTACGGTTTAGGAGGATTTGTGGGATCAGCTCTCGGTGGGATCATGTATGGCAATTATCTTTTTTATGCTTTGGCACTTATTACATCGAGTGCGTTACTCTTCTTCTACATAGAAGAGCCGCTTCGTAGTTGGAAGATTTTCTGGGGTCATTCCTTCAAATCAAAACAGCTCCCTACTCCCCAATAAAGGGGAGCTAAGTTCTTTAACGATTACTTAATGAAATCAACTCGTATATCAGAAATCAACGTTTCGGCCTCTCTTACATGAAAAACAACTTCAGCTTCAGGATCATCAAATTTCACGATACCG
>CAZBDM010000770.1:0-1750 GCA_964490675.1 uncultured Oligoflexales bacterium | reverse complement strand
AAACGGGAAGAACAAGCTTCTCTGCAGCCTGTTTCGAAATGGACCCGTCTTTATAGCAGCTATTGACGAACTCCATCATTGCCGAGATTGCTGTATTAAAGCGGTAGTTCTCAATATCATCGCTAACCTTCTGGATGGTACGGTGGAGCTGTTTATCGGTGTCCTCAGTGATCTTGTTGGCTTTCAGCATGTCTGAAGGTTCACCCTCATTTCCAACGAGAAGCTTCCACAATCGTTTAAGGAAACGATGTACCCCCATAATGCCATTGGTCTGCCAAGGTTTAACGGCTTCCAATGGTCCCATAAACATTTCGTAAAGCCGTAAAGAATCAGCTCCATAATCGGCAATGACATCGTCAGGATTGACGACATTGCCGCGGCTTTTCGACATTTTTTCACCGTTAGTCCCTAGTATCATGCCTTGGTTAATGAGCTTCTGGAATGGTTCTTTGGTCGATACTTCGCCAATGTCGTAAAGTACTTTGTGCCAAAAGCGCGAATAAAGAAGGTGCAAGACAGCGTGTTCAACGCCACCAACGTAAAGATCGACGGGCATCCAGTAATTTTCTTTTTCTTTATCCCAAGGACGATCGTCATTAAGTGGATCGATGTATCTAAGATAGTACCAACAGGATCCAGCCCACTGTGGCATGGTATTCGTTTCTCTTTTGCAGTCTTGTCCGTTAATGGAAACCTTAAGCCAGTCATCCGCTTTAGCAAGTGGAGGCTCGCCCGTTCCGGTTGGTTTGAAGTCGTCCATTTCAGGTAAGATGACGGGTAAATCAGCATCGTCGACGAGATGAACGTTGCCGTCTTTGTCATGAGCAATAGGGAAGGGTTCTCCCCAGTAGCGTTGTCGCGAAAACAACCAGTCTCTCAGCTTATAAGAAACGGTTTTCTGCCCGAGTCGATTTTCTTCGAGCCATTGACACATTTTTTCGATAGCTTGTGTTTTGTTAAGACCATCAAGAAAGCCTGAGTTTACTAAAGTACCGTCACCAGTGTGCGCAGCAACTGTGATATCTTCCTCGTCTCCGCCGGTTAAAACCCTGAGTATTTCAATATGGTATTTTCGAGCGAATTCATGGTCCCTTTCATCGTGACCTGGCACAGCCATAATCGCTCCTGTGCCGTAACCCATCATCACATAGTCGGCAATGTAAATGGGGATCTCTTTTTTGTTGACCGGGTTAATTGCATGCGCGCCGATAAAAAGACCTGTTTTTTCCTTGTCGGCTGATGAGCGATCCATTTCTGACTTTATTAAAGTCGCTTCAACATATTGCTCGACTTCTTTTCTTTTGTCTTGCGAGGTAATCTTTTCAACGAGGGGATGCTCTGGCGCAAGAACACAAAAAGTTGCTCCAAAAAGCGTATCTGGACGCGTGGTAAATACAGTGAACTTGTCATCAACGTGTTGTTTGATTTGAAAATCAACGTTTGCTCCGGTGCTTTTTCCAATCCAGTTACGCTGCATTTCCTTGACTGATTCTGGCCAATCTAAATCTTCTAAGTCTTCGAGAAGACGTTCTGCATATTCCGTGATCTTTAGAACCCATTGACGCATCTTCTTTTTCTCGACGGGATGATCGCCGACTTCTGATTTACCATCGACCACTTCTTCGTTGGCTAATACGGTGCCTAGCGCGGGGCACCAGTTTACGTATTCGTGCGATTCGTAAGCGAGGCCTTTTTCGTAAAGTTTCTTAAAGATCCATTGGGTCCATTTGTAGTATTTTTCATCAGTGGT
>CAZBDM010000769.1:0-1751 GCA_964490675.1 uncultured Oligoflexales bacterium | reverse complement strand
TATAGAGCCCCAAGCTAAACATCACATTAATCTTGATCACCCCATTCTCTTAGTCGAAGACAATCAAGTCAATATTGATTTATTTACGATGATGATTAAAAAGTTAAATATTCCATTTGATTTAGCTGAAAACGGCAGCCAGGCAGTCGAAAAGGTTAAATCAAATCAGTACTCGGTGATTTTCATGGATATGCAAATGCCAATTATGGACGGTATAACAGCGACAAAAAAAATAAAACAACTACCAAATTTTGATACTCCTATCATTGCACTAACAGCAAATGCATTCGACGAAGATAAAGAAATGTGCTCTCAAGTTGGTATGGTTGACTTTCTTGCTAAACCAACAAGTTTTCGGGCTTTCAAAGAGATGATCGAAAAATATGGAAACAACGGTCATTCTAACGTTCCAGGAAGTCATAAAAGATCATCTTCAAAAGAAAGCATAGATGAGTTAAATTATCGCGAATTAGAAGAGCAGTATGACGGAGAAAAGGATCTCATTGAGACGACGATTGTCTCTTTAATACATCAATCCCTGTCGAAATTGAAAGACTGAAATCTTATCTTTTGACTTCCGACATGGACAACCTAAAAAGGACAGCTCACGGACTTAAAGGGAGTCCGCTAGGTTTCCTTCACTCGCCATTTAGAGAATTAGCTCTAGAAATTGAGCTCGATGCTGATCAAGGTGGTACTGATAATTTACACAATGCCATCAAGCAGTTGGAAAAGATGAGCAGTGATATCATTGAGAAACTAAAATCCCGCCCCCACCACAACAAAGTTGCTTAGCAACGAAACCCGTTTAGATGGCAATCGATCTGTAAATAATTCAGACACGCACTCATCAGCCGATCAGTCAGCTTTCACAATCTCTTTTCTATCTTAATTATTTTAAGCCTTTAAAGGATTATCATTGACTCTATCTTGGAATACTTATTGCTAGTGCTATAAAAGGGTCGCTCGACTCTTCTGATCTCTGCAAATAGGATCGTCGCATTGAAACAATTTACATTTTTAATGTTATTATTATCTTTTTTAAATGTCACTTCTTGCACAAACAAGAATGATTCTTCAGATCTAAAGTCGAGAGGTTCTATCGATGAGACTTTAAGATCGATAGTTAATTTGCAAAGCTTCACTCTAGAAAATGGCCTAACGGTTTTTCATAGTCAAAGTACCGACGAACCGAAGATTTATGCCGAAATTGTTGTAAAAGCTGGCGGCCGACACGGTCCTGATGAGAACACTGGCTTAGCTCACTACCTTGAGCACCTTCTCTACAAAGGGACTGCAAATCTTGGCACTAGTGATTGGGGGAAAGAAAAGCCGCTTTACGAAAAGATCATTGAACTCTATGAAAAGCGCTTAAAGGAAACCGATCCAACTGAAAGAGATGTGTTTAACAATGAAATAAATGTATTTTCAATGGAAGCCTCTCGCTACCAGATAAGTTCTGAGTTCGATTCTATTTACAACTTCATTGGTGCAGCCGAAGGCAATGCATCAACAGGATGGGAGCGAACCAATTACTACATTACGGTCCCTAAAAACCGTTTCGAAGATTGGGCTATGATCGAAATAGAGAGACTTTCAGACCCTGTTTTTCGTGGGTTTCAGTGGGAATTAGAAACTGTTTATGATGAGAAAAATCGATTAAAGGATAATCCCCTAAATCTAGTCTGGAATCAAACGAAAGCTGCTCTTCTCACAGGCCACCCTTACGGAGACAGAACACTTATCGGAAG
>CAZBDM010000768.1:0-1759 GCA_964490675.1 uncultured Oligoflexales bacterium | reverse complement strand
GCTCTTCCTCTTGATGACCAGCTAGCTAGTGATGTCATGCGTATCGTTAGAGCGATTGCTTTTTCACTCGTCGTTATGGCTCCGACAACCTACAATCCAACAACAAGCTATATGGCACATGGTTTTGGTTTTGTTATCGGTGTTATTTTGGCAGTTGGTTTTATCATGTTACCAAAGCGGTTTCATAGAAAATTTGAAACCGCCTTGAAATGAGATTAGTCATTACCGCTCTACGGGACATCTAAGCGAGCTATCGAAAGTGACTTCTTTTAAGTTGTTCTTAGATTCAATCCCTGCATCCTTAAGGCGTTCCAAGGAAGCTGCAATTTCAGTTGCAGTTAAAGTACTAGAAGTCGAATCGACCCTACCAATAAAACAGAAACCAGCGTCTTTAATAGTCGATGCTGTTTCATCAAATGAGTTCGGGCATTTTGGACTATAAGAAACGACTTCGCCTACGCCGCCACGATCTGTCGTAGCGGTGATGTAGAGATACGGATCAAATCCAGTTGAGGGAACTTCATTAAAGTAAGAATCAACGGCAGTCCAATAAACATTACTTGGCGATACTTTTGTCGTATAAGAAACAGCCTTTAGGCTCCCTAAGGCTTTTTGTTCTTCTTTTGTGTTGTCAGGAGTGTTGCCGAACGATTTCATTACCATTGTTGCTGTGCTGTTGACGGTCTTTAAATCGATCTCAAGTTTTACATTTTTGGGTTCTTCATCAATGATTTGCTTTTCTTGCGTAAAAACGGTGTAAACATTATTGCTATCAAACCACTTAATGTAGGAAACAATCGTTGTCTTGCCACTGGAGTCTGTTGAGCAGATAACAGCCTGATACTTATAGTCAACACTTGATTGGGCATCCTGGTCATAGTCATTTTCGGCTAATTCAGCAAGGTATTGATCAGTTAACTGTAAGTCAAGTGACAGGTTTTTGCTTTGACCAAGATTAAAATACTGACCTGTCTCGCTGATCGCTTCGCTATTGCTCAACACTTTCGTTAATTTGTTGACATAGCTATAGCCAGCAACGGAAGTGGCGGTAAAGCCTCTTAAAACTGCGGCTGCCACAGAACTCACCGAAGGAGCAAGAAGGAAAGTGGTCTCTTCGTCAAAATCATTAAATTGACGTTGAGTGCTTGGTTCTTCAACCTCTAGAAGTTGACTTGAACTTGTTAAGTTCAGCGACGTTCCCGTTACCGTGTTGCTCGGATAATCGATTTTTATCGTCGGCCACTGGACGATAAAAGAGCTTGGCGCATTGCTGCCACTGTCTCCGGCTTCTTTTGGTTTGCGTGGGTTGCCCACCAAAGTTCCGCAAGCGACAAGAGCGATACTCATCTTGACTGCGATAAATAAATTAAATCTTCTGCCCCAACGTTTCATTTCTTAGACCTCGCGGTAAAAGGGAATAACTGCACATTCAACTGGTAGACTTCCGCCTTTTCGTCTTCATTATCTTCAGCGTCTAAAATATCCCTAAGCAAGGCTTCAATACTTGCCTTGGCTGCTTCGACTTTGTCTTTACTTAATCTCACTGTTAAAGCTCTGATATCACGTTCTTCTTCATCAATGCGAGTGATCGATTCACGTCCGATTTCGATCATCTTTTGGTGATAACGGACAATCGCCATCGAGTCGAGCTCTCGACTGGTAATAACATGTTCCTCGGTCGGCTTAAGTCGTCCGGTGGATTCATCTTTTTTAATAAACTCAAGTTCTTCAAGAAGTTCGAGTCCCCTTTTGATCTCTT
>CAZBDM010000767.1:0-1762 GCA_964490675.1 uncultured Oligoflexales bacterium | reverse complement strand
CACCGACAATACACATGCTCTTCGGTACTTTATCGATGAATAACACCGAGTCAGATGTCAGAATAGTCTTACCGTTAGACTTAGCGAAAGGGAGTTCTCTTACCCGTGAGCCGGTTGCGATAAGAGTGAATTTTGTTTTCACCGTTTTTTTATGACCGTCTTTATCCTCGACTTCGATGGTTGAACGATCAACAAATTGACCGTGTCCCTCATAAACATCAATTTTGTTTTTCTTCATCAGAAACCGCAAGCCTTTGCGCTGGCTGTCAACGACACCGTTTTTACGAGACATGATTTTGTCCCATTTAAATTTTGGTTTACCGCCAAGGTCAAAGCCGAGATCTTCGGCGTGGCTGATCTTTTTCCAGGTCTTGGAAGACTCAAGCAATGCTTTGGTTGGGATACAACCGACGTTAAGGCATGTGCCACCTAAGTGTTCGTTCTTCTCAATGATAGCGACCTTCATGCCCAGTTGTGAGGCTCGAATGGCGCCTACGTAACCGCCAGGTCCTGAGCCGATTACTGTTAAATCATAGGTGGTGTCTGACATGTTAAGATCTCCCTCAGGGTGTGTTTGCAAAGATGGTTATCAAGCGTGTATGGTAAAATTCCTCTCTCTTTCAGAGAGAGGGAACCTGGGTATGTATCCGCTTCAGGCTCCTTTTTATAGCAGGTGCTGCGGCTTTTTAGAAAGACAAAAAAGATCGGGAGACTTAATGAAAAGCCGTCAAATAGAATCGATTTGCCATCTCTTCAATTATCCTTTCAGTGCTGTTGAAAAAGAGCTCGAAGTCCTGTCTGACGCAGGTTTTAGCCATATTCAGATTTCTCCTCCACAGCTTAGCCACGGGCGCGACTGGTGGGGGCGCTACCAGCCTGTTGATTTTCGCATCATTGACGGTCCACTCGGTCACGAATCACAGCTTAAATCTCTCATCAACCGTGCTCATAAGTTGGGCATAGCGGTTATTGCCGATATCGTCGTTCATCACATGGCTAATCTCGGTCCTAAGCACACGCTCGATTATCCGCCAAAAGACCTGCGCCAACAGTACAATGTCAATCAGCTGTTTAGCCAAGATGACTTCAAAAAAGCCTTTCTGATCAAAGATTGGCGCGATCCCGATCAAGTTAGAAACGGTCGGCTTAACTCAGGCGCAGACAGCGGTCTGCCAACTCTTAATCTCCTTTCGGATCGCGTCTTCTCGGTTGTTGAGGACTACATCGAAAAGCTGCACCATTTAGGTATCGATGGCTATCGCTTTGATGCAGTGAAGCATATCGAGCCAGAGTTTTTTGAAAGGTTGGAAGCAAACCGCTTCCTCCAGCAGGCGATGGTCTTTGGCGAAAGTATTGCAATGGAAGAGCGAGATTATAAACACTTTATAACCCCTTATCTCGAGCAGTCTTCGATGAAGCTTATGGACTTTCCTTTGTTTTCTAAGCTTTATCACTGTTTTTCAAAGGGTGAGGACTTCTCACAGCTTTTCGGTGAGGACAGTGAGGTCGTGCCACGCGAAAGGTCTGTTTTGTTTGCAGTCAATCACGATATTCCAAACAACGATATCTTTCGCGATCTCATTTTTGCTCCAGCTGTTGAGAAAAATGTTTATGTTTTCGTCTTTTCTCGTCGTCAGTTTGTCCCTCACGTTTACTCAGATTTGGGTATAGGTGACGGACGTCTCGAAGACCGCTGGTTGCACGCGCATCGCGACCCTTTCTTCGCTGCACTAAACAGCTTTCGTAACGCTCTTGTTGACGA
>CAZBDM010000766.1:0-1768 GCA_964490675.1 uncultured Oligoflexales bacterium | reverse complement strand
TGACGCTCAACACAGTTTTATGCTGTCAAAAAATCCTATGAGAAATCCGGGTTAGTCACGGCGTCGTATGCACCTTCGGTTGACTAAAGAGACCTCATTGCAGTTTGTCAAAAACAAGCCCGAGCAAGGTCAAATAATTTCTCTTTTGATTTAATGAAGTTACCCCTCATAGAATACGGCTGAATACAGATGTGATGAGTCAGCCTATCTCCTAAAACAGCACTCTATCCGATTTATGGGTCAAACGAGAGCTTTGCGCTTTTCGTTCGGCTTATGTTGTTCTTATGTTGTTAATGTCTACCGGAGGTTGAGTATGTTACCGAAAGCCCATCATTTAATGTTCATTATGTTCACGGGACTGGTCATGTCATGTGGCTTGATTGATTCTTCAAAAAAGATCAATGAAAAATCCCCATCCACAAAGGATAATCAAAGTGTCAAAAGCACAGAAGATTCAAGTTTCGCTCTTACACTGCCAGAAATTGAAAAAGACCAAGGTACCACCAAGGTTGATCTTTTTCCTCCTGAAAAAGGTCCCTATAATATAACGGGAGAGTGCCTTGCAAAATCCCCGCTCCAAACACCAGATATGTGGATTATGCAAATCAGTCTTCATGAAGATACGATTGCGACCACCAATCTTTCCGACCCAGCTTCTTTGAGCGTGCGCCAAACAATCGCCTTAGAAAAAGGTTGCAGTAAGGCCCAAATTTCTATCTCAGGCCTTGATGCTAACAAGCGTTATTTCGTTACGGCAAGTATCATAAATTCACCAATCGTTATTTGGAATCCTTCGATTACCAGCCTAGATGCACGCGCTGTTTACTTCGGAAGAACCGATTCATTTCGGTTGGGAGATAAAGTCGTTTTAGCTATGCGTCCCGTCACATCAGCGGAAGACCAAGATATTGAGGTGATTTTCCCCGACTCCTCTGATGATGACCCGATAGTTTTACTTCCTCCCGTCCCCTGCGAAGAAGATGGCATCGTTTGCGGTCAGCCAAAGTTCACTTGCCCAGGAACGACAGTCGATGGCAATAACGTCGCCTGCCCTGCAATTGCCGCCGCACCTTCGACTTACCCGAATATGTGCGCGCTTAAAAAAGAAGGCGCCGACTTTCTTTATAAGGGCAAATGTAAGCTTCCATACTGAAGAGACCCAAAAATCTTCACCTCAGCCCGTAAGGTAAAGATGAAGATCACAGACAAGAATTCCTACTTGGCTATTGTGATCGATTAAAGTAAGAAACTTGAAACGATCCCCCTTAAGTCTGAAGAGGGGGATTTTTTTCCATTAAATTTCAAGCATTTGCATGGATTCCAGCATGACACCCTGCCTAAACAGCAAAGCTCATTTCCACTTGAAGGCGACCATTCTTTCTTTTGTGAGTGTTTTTTTGTTATCTTCGAACACATTCGGAAGTGACACCTTGCAGCATTCGAACCCAAGGGAAACACTAACGATAGAGACACGAGAACCTGATGGAACGCTTGCAAGGGGAGAAAACAAGCCCTCCATAAGACCAAGAATTGTTGGTGGCTTTGACAGCCTAATCGCTGAGTCGCCTTGGCAAGTTGCTCTTATGATAAGTCAAGGCTATCAGTACTGTGGGGGAAGTATTATCGATGCGTATTGGATTTTAACCGCTGCTCACTGCGCAAAAGGATATCTCAGCTTTATAAGAGCAGGAGTAATGGACAAAACGAGCACTCTCGGGCAAGATATCGAAGTCTCAGAACTTGTCATAAATCCTGATTACGATGCTCA
>CAZBDM010000765.1:0-1785 GCA_964490675.1 uncultured Oligoflexales bacterium | reverse complement strand
TTTATCGTGCTATTGCTGAAGCGCGAGAAGAAGATCCCCATGGTTTTAGAGACTACGGTCTTGCTCTAGAAAAAAATGGTAACACGCAACTAGCTTATCTACAGTTTAAGAAGGTCTTTCTTGGGAAATGGGATGGGCGTCTACGCGGTATCAAAAATATTGTTAGACACGATCTATCTAGGTCCGCCGCAAAAGTCATTAAGTCTAATGCGTCTCGCACTCTAAAAAAAGATGCGAGAAAATATCTAGCAGTTGATGCAAGCCGCAACTCGAAAATCGTTGTGACGGTAAGTTGGGATACTGATAACACCGATATTGACTTACACGTCGTTGAACCAGGTGACCGAGTCGTTTATTATGGTTCGAAGAACAGCTCGATTTCCCCGGGCACTTTAAGTTTTGATGCTGTACAAGGATTTGGACCTGAACAATACCGCAACACTAATCCAGTCAAAGGTCCCTACAGAGTCTATCTTACATACTATTCTACCAACCGAAATGCGATTAAAGATGGTACTTTTGCCCGAATAGATTTTAAGATCGTAGAAAATGGTAGAGTGAGAGAATTTACCAAATCGGTATTTCTTAAAGATCGCAACGAAGTAAGAACAGTTCATACGTTTAACTATCAAGATCGTCGCGCTCCACTGGCACCGCCTTCTTACGAAAAAGCGCTAGCTGACGCAAAAAGATTGATTAGCCAAAAAAGCTACTCAAAGGCAGTTGGACTCTTGAATAAGTTAGGGCCACAAAGATCAAACAAAAAGAAAGAAGCAATGCGACTCTTTCATATCGCACGGGCTTATGGTGGAATGAAAAGATATCAGGACGCGATCAACGCTAATTCGAAAGCGGTTGTTTACTATCCTCAACTTTTTTCGGCACACTATAATAATGCCTGCTATATGGCTCTGCAAAACAACCTTAATGGGACTTTGCAATTTATCGAGCTCCTCAAAGTCAACCTTGAACTAAGATCTCCAAGTCGGAAAGAACGTTACTTTAAACTCTTTAAAAGTGACAAAGACTTTCTTAAGGTCCGTAGTCACCAATCGTTTATAAACGCCGTTAATCAGTTCCAACTGGCTCACTAAATAAGCGAACTATGAAGCCTGATGTCTTGCTTAGGGAGCGTTTAACGGCGCTCTCAGCTTCTCAAAATCACAAAAATTTGATAGACCTCTGTTATCGTAGATTTTTAAATTAGTGGCGGATTCAGCCACCATTAGGGAAGGGTAAGCATTGAGAAAGATTGGTTCAAAAAGGATGGAGGGACTGATTCAGTCCGATATCCGTGCAATGACAATTGCATGCAAAAAACTATCCGGAATCAACTTAGGGCAAGGATTATGTGAGCTTGACACGCCGAAAGAAATCATTGAAACGGCCCAAAGGGCCTTAGCAGAGTCGAAAAAGAGTATATACTCGCAACCAGAGGGTATTTACCCCTTAAGAAAATTGATCTCTGAAAAACTCAAAAGAGAAAACAACATCGACGCTGACCCAGAAACAGATATCGTCATCACCCACGGAGCAACAGGTGGTTTCATGTCTACTCTGATGAGTTTGTTTGATCCAGGTGACGGCATTTTAGTGTTTGAACCCTATTATGGCTATCACGTCAATTCAGCTATTCTTGCGGAAGTCGAACCGCAGTTTGTTAAAATGAATGACCGGCAACAGAGTCTTGATGAACAGAAAATTAGACATGCCATTAAAGAAAATACTAAAGCTATGATTCTTTGCACGCCGGGAAACCCAGGTGGCAAAATGTACAGCGAAGGA
>CAZBDM010000764.1:0-1796 GCA_964490675.1 uncultured Oligoflexales bacterium | reverse complement strand
GACGAAACCGTTACCGTCATCGTCAATGCCGTCACTACCGTTCTTTTCGGCTTGGTTGATCCAAATATTGTTTTTTAAATCAGGATGACTGTAATCGATCCCAGTATCGATCACACCGACGACAACAGCTTCAGAGCCTTGCGTAACGTCCCAAGCAGCTAAGACATCAATGTGAGCTCCTGGTGCACCTTCAAGACCATTTGGCGCAGACTGACCGACATTATTAAGACCCCAAAGCTTTAAAAACTCTGGATCTTTTGGCCACTTTTCAATACCACTTTTAGTAGTTAAAAAGTTTGGTTCAATAAAGTCTAGCTGACCCTTTAAGTCTTTTTCTAAAGTTTCGTAATTCATTTGGCCTTCAAAGCTGACCTTATAAAATGCGTCGCCAGGAAAGACGGTTTCGATGTTATAAACCACGTTGTTCTTATTCAGATAGGCACTGACAACGTCTTTGTTTCCAGAAAAAACAGCCTGTCCTTTAAAGATTTCATGACCTTGATAAACTTCGTAACGACTTGATGTCGCTTCCCCCTCTTTTGAAGGCTTTTGCACACATCCAACAATAGATGCGATGACAAGTAAGATAAAAAGACTCTTCACTGTACAATCCCCTCATTTACTGATTTTAACAATCGAGAAACCCCTAATAGAATATGATGCTGAGTCATAGATGCGACTGCTTTACTGTCGGCAAAGTAAGACTTCGCCAGCTTTTTGACCGCTTGCTCAAATGCGAGCGACTGAATGTTAAAGCTTGCGCTTAGGTAAGTACTACCCTTCGAAAAGCTCCAAGTGAAGTTTTGTTTACCGTTAAGAAGACTGTCAGGAGTCGCATGTGGCGATGCCATCCCGTATGAAGCGATCGGACCTGATAGGGTAATTGTGTAATAGGAACTCGTCACCTCTGATTGTAAGTCTTCTCCCTCCCCCATCAATCCAACTGGTAGCGATGGAGTCTCCGGTATGCTTGGAGTTGTAGGAATCGTGCTTATCGTATCCGTTTGAATCGCCTCGAGCTTGAGAAGCAGTGGAGGAAGACTTTGATAGTCTTTGAACGAAACAAGGATATGACGGTACTTCGTTGTTGTCCGGTAAGTTGGTGTTCCGCTGACTAGATCGTCTTTAGTGGCAAAGACTCTCACTTTTGAGAAAAGATTTGAGCTTTCGATTGATTCCTGCATGCGCTGCAGAAACTTATCCATGCTGAGATCATTGATGGGCTGGCTTGTGGTCGTAGTAACCGTCGCCGATGATTGCGAAATGTATACCGTAGAATGCACTGCAGCAAAACTTACAGTAGACAGCAGCATAGACGCACAGAGCGCGCCAATGGCTCGACATAACATAAAGATATCCCCCTTGGTTTTTTGAAAATTTGAAGAATCATAAAAAGTAATTTTGGCGGAGGCAAGCATAAGTTTCGCGAATGGAAGAAAGAGGTGTTTAAAAGTGTTCGAGAATATTGAACGAGCCGTTCCTTTTTTATCGAAAAAGCAAATGGCCTGACTTTTGCTTCAACTAGCTGAGAACTCGGGTAAGTCGTGAGACTCCCTCAGCGCGTCTGTTTAACGTTCTATCAACTGTCAAAAGATTTTAATGCGAATTAAGGAAAACATCATGAAATCAAAGCTTTCATTTCTCTCCCTAGCATTGGTGTTCTCAGCTTGTTCATTCGATCAAGAACCAACGAGCAGCAACTTCGAAAGTGTCGAAAGTCAAGATCACATCATTGGCGAAGCAGGGCTGACGCACTACAAAGCCCTTGACACCAAGAGACTCATGAGGAACTTGTT
>CAZBDM010000763.1:0-1808 GCA_964490675.1 uncultured Oligoflexales bacterium | reverse complement strand
TTGAATCGTAGTATGAGACAGTCATGCCAATCAGATAAAAAACGCCGTCTCTCTCATGAAAGCGCCATTTAAAGGTACTGTTCCAAAAGACGCGAGACCCTCCAAAATAATCGATGGCAAGGATCCCCTTCTTTATCGTCGGCTCTCCTAGAGGTTCATCCCAAACAGACTTCGCTCCCCCACAACCAAGGCAGGATAGTTTTTCAGCTATGCAATGGCGTTCGTATCTACCTTTTCGATTTTGAAAAAAACACCAACAAGAGCATGAGGTTTTTTGGATTCACTTTCATTTTTGACAAAGACCACCGCATCACTCAATCCATCACCGTTAAGATCACCCTGCGCGACACTTTTAATCTGACTTCTTTGCGGAAGGAGCCGATACCACTTCTGTGACTTGAAGTCATTAGAGCCATAAAGCTCAGTTGAAAGAACAAGAAACAACGTTAGCGGAAAGATTTTAATCAATATCTAAAACCTCAGAGTTTTACACCAATTTTAACCATGTCAGCAAACTTGGTCTAGCCTAGAAGGACACAGCGCGAAACCCAAAAGCACTCGTCTTACTTCGCAAAAAACCACAACAGTATGACCCTATCCCACAATCATGATGACTCTCGCGAAAACATGCCAAAAAAGCCGCCAAACACCAGCAGTGCAAATCGATAAACATTCTATGGCTCAACTTATCAGACGTTCCAAGGTCAATCATTTGGAAAGAAATAGAGTGTTTGAAATCCCCGATAGTCAGTGAGGTTGAGTCACCCGCATGAAATAGTAGGTAAAAAAACCAAACATCAGTGAGTGAACCAAGCCAAGGATGGCCATGTACCAAAATCCTTGAAAGGTGTTAAGTACGCCTGCCACTGGTCTAAACCTCATGATCATGGGCCAAAAACGTAAATCGATAACGTTGATCATTGCCTTTTTCTTGACAGGCAGATCTTCAAGGCGCTCTGGATCAACCAGCACGTCAACGTGCGCACCTTTAGTCAGGGGATAACCGACGACGAAACCATAAGAGACAAATCCCTTGCGGGACGGCTCATCTTTGAGTCTGAGTATGTGGATAATGGAAGACTTCAAATAATAAGATTCTTCTACAACAGCAATCTCTTTAACAGCGTGCTTTTTGAATCTAAGAAGATGAAAAAGGTGAAGCAAAGTTCCGCTTGTCAGGATCGTCGTAAAGACCACAAAGAAGATTAACATGCCAATTCATCCATTGTTATTGGGTATTTACTGCTCAAAGTACTCTTAGAGGTTTTTTCAGATTTATATTGATTAGGAAATATTATAAACAAAGGGCGCTGGTCTTATAAGGAGAATTTATATGAAATCATTAAAAATATTATTGTTTTTGCTGAGCACCTTGGCGTCATTGACAAGCTTGGCGGCAGAGCCACAAACGTTCGGTAGCATCGATGTTAAAAAAGTCTCGATTACCAATGGAAAAATCTCGGCAGATATCATCACTTGGGGAGCAACTCTTCAAAGCTTGTGGGTACCTGACCGGCAAGGAAACATAGACGACGTCGTTTTGGGGTTCGACGATCTTAGTTCTTACCAGGATCCGGACATCAACGACAGCCTTGGTTGCATTGTCGGACGCTACGCCAATCGTATTGCGTACGGGCAGTTCACAATCGATGACAACGATTATCAACTCGGCACTAACAACGGTAGACACCACATCCACGGTGGAGTACGTGGCTTTTGTTTCAGAAATTGGGAGATATTAGAGCTGACGAGCGCTTCGGTTACTTTGGGAATCACAAGTCACGATGGCGATGAAGGCTTTCCAGGCA
>CAZBDM010000762.1:0-1828 GCA_964490675.1 uncultured Oligoflexales bacterium | reverse complement strand
AGAAGGGGCACAAATCGAAATCACTGGAGCTAAGGTCGACCTGTCCGAACTGATCGAAAAAGCTGCCGGTGGCGAAGGACAAAACGTCGAATTTTCGGTGGCTGAGGGCGAGTACTCTTCAATAAAGGTTGAATATTTCGTAGCTGCAGATATCAAAGGATGTGTCAAAGGTACTTTTGAGACCTTAAGCGCTAAAGCAGAATACATCAACGAACATGAATACTGTACTCAGACTGAAAAGTCTCTTTACAAGGGCTCCAAGACATACAACAGTGACTTCGAGAATGTTTCCGACAGTAAAAGCGCCGAGTGGATGACCATTCACTTGGGCGCTCCCAGCGAAGATATTAAGTTTCCCTCCGAGCCTGAAGATAGCACTTTTGAAGTGAATTATGATTTAGCTTCCAGCTTTACCGTGACAAAAGATGAGTCCATCGATCTATCTCTTGTCATCGACATGAATCGCCTCCTCCGCTACAACAATGGCGGCAAGGACATCCCAAGCAACTACGACGAGAACGATAACACAACCAAAAACCCAGCCTACTTCTTTGACTCGACCTTCCGTTCGGTTGCCTTTGTCTTCGCTGGTAAACCCGGACGTATTTACGGCTATGATGTCCTTTCACTGGTATGTGAGGATTCGGAACTCGACAAAACCACTGATCCCGATGCCCCAACATGTGGAGGCGATGGCTTTTACGCCGTCAACACCTGGATGACGCTGGTGATGGATCCTGATGGCAAACCGCTGACTATGTTTATTCAACCACAGGATGATACGCGTTTGACAACGCTTGTAGGTTCTCACTTTCGTGATGGATCTCAATGGATCTTTGCCGGCTCAGCCAGCGACAATGTCGATTTACGCTACAACATGGATAGCCCCGACGACAGTAACTTCCGGGGAACGATCTTCGACTTTCCTAGCGATCTTGAAGCTGCCGATCCAACCACCACTCCGAGCAATGGTCATTTTATGGCTTATTGGGATCTCCATGACGAAGACGATAAGGATCGCCAAGGAAACGACATATATCCATCTAGTACGAAGACCTACCCTTATAACAAGACAACTTCAGGAGTCGCCTATTTCTGGCGAAAACTATAAAAAAAGGGGCGAGAACGCCCCTTACACCCTTTCCCCCGGCTAAGCCATCCAATATATTTAGAACAGATCTCTGAGATCAAATGGTTGCACACGGTTACATTTATTCGTTTTAATGAATGAGCCTTGCCATCTGCCGAGGATATGATGAACTTCTGATTTTGGCGTTTCGGGATCATAAGAAGTCATGGCCCAATGGTCAAAGAGAAGACTACAGTCTCGTACGCGGTATCTCTCTAATTCCTCAAGGAGACCCATATATGAAACAGTAAGTCCTTGTTCAACTTTTTGTCCCGCGTATTCGATTTCCTCGCGACTAAAAGCAATGATATGTCTATCGATATATTTAGTTACGCTGTTCATAGCTAGCACTGTACCAATAAATTCTCGACTCATATCCTTTGAGACTTTTTCAGTAACCCCGAATTGACCGATGAGTTTTCCAACTTTCTTACCAAGACGACCTAGGATGGTATTTTTGATTTCATAGTCGTATTCTTTGAACCAAGTGTAAATCATCGTCAAAGCTGCATCCTGCATTTGAGTATCTCTTACCGCTGTTAGGTTTCGCCATTCAGCGATCATATCAAAACGAGGATCGACTTCCATGTCGGAAGGCGCGAAAGTTGTCTCTGAAGTGATACCCATATTCTTTAAGAAAGAATGATCGAGGAGATGAGCTAGTGAGGTTTCAAAGGCTGGCATCTTGAAATCTGAAAT
>CAZBDM010000761.1:0-1830 GCA_964490675.1 uncultured Oligoflexales bacterium | reverse complement strand
CGCTTTGGCGTTCAGACCCCAGAAAAACACGTACTGAGAGAGTCCCTCAGTAAGGTTGGCGTGGATGAAGAAGAGATCGACTTTGTCATTCTTTCTCATCTGCACTTTGACCATGCTGGTGGTTTGCTACCAACTTATGAAGAAATCAAAAATGGTCGTAAGGATCTTTTATTCAGAAATGCCAAATATGTTGTCAGTCGCACCGCTTTTGATAGAAGTTTGAAACCGCATCCGAGAGACAAAGCTTCCTTTATCACTGATCTCCCCAAAAAACTCGAGGACAGTGGGCGACTCATTATTGTCGAAGAAGAAGCGCAGCATCACCCAGAGCTTCCAGAGTTTATTGGTTTGCAATATTCCCACGGTCATACGCCAGGCCATATGAATACAATCGTCGAAGGCACCAAACAAAACGCCTTCTTTTGTGGGGATCTTATTCCAGGTCGGCCTTGGCTACATGTTCCCATCACAATGGGCTACGATCGCTTCCCAGAAAAGCTTATCGATGAAAAAGTGGCACTCTACGAGAAAGCCATTGAGGATCGTTGGTTATTGTTTTTTACCCACGATCCGACCGTTTGTGCTTGTACTTGTAAACGTGATGAAAAGTCTCGCGTGACTCCCGATACAACTTTTGAAACTCTGCTGCGTTACGAGTTGTAATGAGCTCGCGCGTCTTACACCGGTCGCTCATTCAAGCATCTTAAACACAACACAGCGTTGCGCATCGTTCGAAAGCAAACCCAACCATTTTCGACTGGTTTCCGGTCGTGATTTCCGTGGAACAGAGCCTTTATTCATTAAAGGGTATTCCCGTTTTTGTAGACCAAAAATCTAGTGAATATAGTTTGTTAAATTGTCTTTTTAGTGACTTAAGCTTGTGGTCGGTGGTATATCTCAGAGACCATGACTGATTCAAGGGAAAAATTGACTGGCTAGCCAAAAAAGCAACAGTTACTGCAATTCTTTCGTATTATCCTTCTCCTTCGCATATGTATTCGCAAGTTTTTGCAGACAATGCGGACTATTTTCTAAGCCGGCTGGTCGCAAAAAGATCAGTTCAGTTTGCTGTGTTTTGATCTTGTGCCAGCGGCTGATGCGATTTGCTTTTTCCATATAGTTGAGCCGCTTCTGCATAAACTCTTCAAACTCTTCTGACAGCTCGCCGCTACAAAAATGACGATAACGTCTGATAGGGCTTGGAATAATGGCTGACAGGTAGAGTGATTCTTTTAGGGACAGCTCTTTCGGGTGTTTGTTGAAGAAGTGTTTGGCTGCATTTTTAATACCATAGATGTTGGGTCCAAACTCGATAATGTTTAAATATATTTCTAGAATACGGTTTTTAGAGATTTGTTTTTCAAGATGCTGCGAAAGTAAAAACTCTTGAAGCTTTCTTGAAAAGGTCCGCTCAGCACTTAGAAAGAGATTCTTCGTCAGTTGCATTGTAATTGTCGAGGCACCGAGAACAATTCTTTTCTCTTCCAAGTTCTTTCGCACTGCGTTTTCAATGGCATAAAAATCAATGCCGCCGTGTTTCCAAAATTTCAGATCTTCGAAAGTTACGACTGTATTGAGTAGATGCCGACTAATTTCGTCGATCGGCACGAAATCATCTTTTGGATCGAGTGTGAGTTCGACAAAAAGATCGTCTCCGACTTTTTTCATAAATGTAAATGGATTGCGTAATCTTTGTTTTGAATAAGCGTAAGGCATCCCAACAGCCTTGCAATCATTTTTATATTCTGGCTTCTTATAGAGAAAGTGAGAAGGATGGGAGGGGTTGATTTCAAAGGGCTCCGAATAATGACGACACAATAGCCTCTCACC
>CAZBDM010000760.1:0-1836 GCA_964490675.1 uncultured Oligoflexales bacterium | reverse complement strand
AGTTGTGACAGTCGGTTGCTCTGAGGTGAGTCGGGTAAAAGACGAAGTCCTTGGAAAAGCGGTAACGTTTATACCCCCTGAGACTATCGAATCACTTGATAAAAAAAGTTGGAACTCTCTTCGCAAGCAAAAACGAGTGATAGATGATCCTAAGTCCAGTTTACTCCTAAAAGAACTCGCTCGGCCATTAATCATTGCGGCTGAAAAAAGAGGAGCAATCAAGCTAAAGTGGGATTTTTTTGTCATCGACTCGAAGGAACTTAATGCATTCGCTCTACCCGGGGGAACCATAGCGGTAAACTCTGGGCTGCTAGCTCATTCGGAAACAGGCTTAGAGGTGATTGGTGTACTAGGTCATGAAGTCGGGCACGTAATGGCCCAACATGGTCTTAAATCAATGATCACTCAAGCTGGATTGGGCCTCGCTTTGTCGCTTGTGATGGGTGATATGGGGTCTCTTTCGCAGGTTGTTCTTCAGAAGGCTGACTAAAGAATTTAACAAGCCCTCGACTTGGTAGGTTGGCATCTTTTAAAAGCATTGCCCCCAAACGGTCCGCTTCTCTTTCATGATCCCGAGAAAATTTTAAAAGACCAATTTGCCCACCTTCAGAAACTGAAACAACAAAAGACCGGTGACTTACCGTCTTGGTATCAAAGGTCTCTCAATCTGCTCAGTACGCATCCGCTCTCAGAAGAAAGAGTCAGGCAGCTGCAAGCATTAGTAAAAGATGAAACCTCTAGGGAGCTACCAAAAGCCTTAAAAGAATCTTATATCGAGCTTCGCAGGCTTTCTCTAAATAAGGTGAAAAGTCGCTAGTCTTTTAAGAGTAACAACGTTTCTAAAATCCAAAATAGCAGTTAAACAACAAAGCTGAAAGACCAGCTTAAGGCTCGCGCTGCTAGCGAATAAGAATTGATAAGGAAAGTTCAATGCAAACATTAGTCGAGGATGTTCAAAAATTTTTAGATAAAGAATTTCCCCATAATAGCTTGGTCATCGATGCGCTAGGAAGTCGAAGCTCTCTCGTTAGAAAGAAAGTAAAAGCCACTGATATGCGTCCAGGAAAAACAATTTCGGGACCAGCGATGATGTCCTTAGCGGATGCTGCCGTATATGTAGCAATTCTCGCAGAAAAGATTCCTTCACATGCTGTGACAACTCAACTGGCGATTAACTTTCTTAGTAAGCCTGATGGTGAAAAAGATCTTACGGCTAAATGCCGTCTTGTTAAAGTTGGTAAATCAGTGATTGTCGGACAAGTAGAAATATATTCGGATGGAAACGACGAAATGGTCGCTTTGGCGACAGCGTCGTATTCTCTTCCAAAAGCTTAGCCAGCTGACTGCTGTACTACCGAAAAATTCTTATTGCATCGTTGTATATCTATTGCATATCTTATGTATATACATTATGGTTGAGCTATTCATTAAACCTTAACACTCTCAAAGGAGTATTTTAGATGTCAAAAAAAATTTCTAAAAAAAGAGCCAAAAAAAGAGCCCAAAAAGTAGCTCTTAAGCTAATTAAAGGGACCAAAGGTATTAAACCAAAGAGTAAAAAAGGCAAGAAAGCTGTAGAGAAAGCAACTAAAGCGGCTCTTAGTTTGACCCGGAAAGGTAAAAACAATAAAGCTCGTAAAGTCGCCCGTCGTATTGTAAAAAAAGCTGCTTAGTTGATATGACTTCCGATCAACCACTCATACTTTGAGTGGTTGCCTATATCCTTTACATGCAGGTGTGCCTTACATGGCAGATAAAAAAAAAGATTCGAATAAGAAAGAAGCGCAGTTAATCGTACGCATTGAGCGTAAATTAAGAGACGAGTTTATTGAGATC
>CAZBDM010000759.1:0-1849 GCA_964490675.1 uncultured Oligoflexales bacterium | reverse complement strand
AGACTGTTTCCGAGCGCCACGAGCCCACCGCTTGCTGCTGCTGCCAGCTTTGCTCCGGTTAAGCGGCCTGCAATCAAACCTCCAACGTTCAGAGTAGAAAGCGCACCTTGTCGCCAAAAGCGATCCTTCATCGCTTGTTTAATGGCAGCATTATACTGAGAAAGTTGTTCTGTGGTGAGATTTTCTTTTGATTCAGCAAGGATCTTCTTAACGATTCTCTCTTCAAGCTCCTCGTCACTCGTATCGTAGCTAACTTTAGGGATCGAAAGCTCTTGTGCGACACTGATTAAAATACTCCGATAAGTCGGCTTTTCCGACCATAAGGCTTGTATGCGGTTATATGCAGCGCGTTCTAAAACCGAAAAAATCTCTTTCCTAATTTTCGGTCGATCCCACTCGACAAGTGGCTTAAGACCCATAACGATGGCAAGATCACGATACTGCTCGATGGTCATACTATCGAAAAGAGGATCGAAGATTTTATTTTTTTCCTTTTGTTTTCTGTATCCCGATTCGTGAAAGTAAAGCTCCAAGAGAACCTGCCCAGATAGATATACTCCGGCTGCCCTCATAAGAGGAGCTCCACTGGCCTTGACCCCGTATTTCCGCACCAAAGGCGAAAAGTTCCCATAAAAAAGATGTCCGAAAGCATAAGCATGTGATCCGATTTCAACTATCGGCCTAGTCGAATCGTAAAGATCAAAAATCCGACTGACATGACCAATACGCACATGACCAAGTCCTGCTTTTCCCGCCAATTTAATCGCTTTATTTTTTGCGCGCTGCAAATCCTCAAGACTCACGTCATTGACACTGCGGCCGTAAGTTGCGGCAAGATCGTTGGCTAATTGATTAACCGTCGTTTGCATGTGTTGAGAGCTGCTTGTCGGCCAAAGCGACGCAAGTGTATAGGATCTAATGATACGCTCACCAGCTTTGCGTGCTTCACCCTGTCGTGAATCCGCTGCTTCTTCAGCTTTTTGCGAGTCTGGATTGCTGTCTTCTTTTTTATTCTTGAAGGAATCGATCAATCCCTTGACCATACTTCACCCTGAACTGAGTTTTTTGAGATGACTACCACATCCTTTTTGGCAGTCACTTGCTCCAAACTTTTCAACGACCACCTCCCCTGCTACAGATTGATTGAGAAGACACTCGTCTTTACGATGATAAGTCACATCGACAACTTCTACATTATCACTCAGCAGTAAATAATCAATGTGCCAACGTTTCTTCTTTTGATAACAGAGATGGCATGCGATACGCGCTCTCATATTTTTCTTGGCGGAACCCGTGTAGAGATCATAACCTTGTGGAAAGCAGAACCGTCCAAGCTTTCCCACCTCAATGGTGGTATTTTTCTTTACCTGAATGAGAAGTTGGTAGGTCACTGCAGAATTTGGGGGGGTAAGGCTGCACAAGCACTCCATCCTTGGCGGGGGTCCGTCCATAGAGCACTTTTACGTGCAGCCTTGAGACTTGTCTCTAAGTCTTTGAGCGTCCTTGCTATAATTGACCTATCGGAAAGATTCAAAATTAATTAAGTTATTTTTTGTGATTATCAATAAATTATTTAAATTTAAATGGTTATCTCTGTAGTGAGATTCATTTTTAAAGTTTTTACTTCGACCGCCGCCTTGCCAAACGATTGCCATAGCCGCCGCAGCCTGGACAAAATAGGCGCGCTGCCCTGCCGCCAATCTCCATCATACGGGCGGCTTGCGTTTTAAAGCCAAGCTGATGAACTAACCAGTTAAGCTGCTTGAGATCTGGGTGATGCTCCAATAACATCGCCCAAGCTGATTCACCTTGATAGAAATTTTGACCATCCCAAAAAGCAAGCTTATCA
>CAZBDM010000758.1:0-1877 GCA_964490675.1 uncultured Oligoflexales bacterium | reverse complement strand
TAAGGTTGTTCCGGGCATTCGGGTAATTTGAATTCGGCAAAAGGATTTGAAACCAAAAAACCTCTTTCGAATCCATATTTTGTTACCATACATGCCACGGTTAAGATCTCACGCCGGTAAGCTGCGGACAAAAACTCATCATCTTCGAAAAGATCTTCCTCAAGCCTGTTCTTGCGAATGGCCCGATAGGATCTAGTCTGAGGCCGCTTCTCCTTGAGTACCTCCGCCAAATCCTCAATTTTTCTCAGATTGAGAGAACTAAGCAGCTGTTTACCCAGCACCGGTAGTATGTGGTGGTTGAGATGACAGCGGTAATTCATCAAGCAGGATTGAGAGATTTCTCTGACCTTTTCAGAGTGGTTTAGCCACTTCTCTGCAAGCGCATCAAACGTCCCTGAGCTTTTAACTTGGTTTTCCGATATTTCCGCCGGAAACCAATAATCTAGTTCCTCGAACCTTCGAATAGCGCTACGCAGCGCGTCACGATCAACAACCGTTCTACAAACTTTATTGCGAAGTTTACCCTCCTCACAGTAGAACCTGACAAGCCAGTGTCCTCTGTGATGACGATAAAACTTCGACTTTCCATCACGGCTTTTCATTTTGACTACCTCCGAGTCGACAACTCCTCAAGGACATCCTTGAGAAGCCACCTCACGGAGCGGCCAAATTTGATAGGTGTGATGCGGCGATACTTGCGCCATGCGCGGATCGTGTGAACACTAAGTCCGAGATGGCCGGCAAGTTCCGCCGTTGTTAGGTATCTGTCTTCTATGCAATTTTCAAAGAGCATTTCTTGTGCACATTTTGTCACGCGCACCTCCTTTATACAATTTTTGCAAAGAAAGGTGTAGTAGTGGCTAAAACGACACAGCTGACTAACCAGAGATGTTGTCTATCAATGCTTTGCTGCCAGGGGCTTTAGATTTTGCGAGCGATTTTCTTCCTGGTGTTCGTCTTTTTTTCACTAACAGCTTTTCGTTAACAAGGGCTTCGATATCAACCTTTTCTCCCAGGCCTTGCTTTCTCTTTGCTTCGACAATGGTAGCTTCAAGTGCCTTGACAGGATCAAAGTATTCTCGTTCTATAGCTGCGATTTCCCGGTCGCCTAACTTGTCTTTGCGTGACTTTAACAACCAATTGACCATGTCACTTTTTGTTAGTTTCAGGTCAGCCTGCGATTCATGCACTTGACCTAACATTTTTTCTAAGAGAGAGACATTATCTGGCGTTAAACTTACGCGTTCAGCTGGCTTGTATCGCTTTTTCTTGTTTTCTTCAGTCTTCAATCTTTACTCCACACGCTCGGTCTTTCAATGACGTACATCCAGTGGCCAGACACGTATCTATCACCTTCGACTTTCGCAGGGACCCATACTCGTTGCACCTTTGGCTTTGTTAGAAAGGGAGTGTCTTGCTCACTTAATCGCTGGGACCCAATCTTCATTGCATCTTTCTTAGATTTTTCATTGTAATCGAGAAGACCCATGAGACCACCGAGTGCGGCACCGACTGCGGCACCTGTTAGTGCGCCACGATTTTCATTTCCTTTTGGAGCGCCTGCCGCAGCTCCAACTCCTGCACCGACGACGCTTCCAATGCTCACACCCAGGAGCGTACTTTCCTTTAAAGTTGAGCATCCGTGCAAAAGCGAGACGGATAAACTAAGAACAATCATCCTAAACATTGATTTACCTCTTTTTGACTGATTGGCATTAAGAATGAACCTTTTGAGTTCCATCTGGTTCAAGGTAGTGGCTTCAATACCGAAATAGGTTTGCTTGAAAGGACAACAGATGGAGCGACTGCCCGAAATTGGCCACTCGGGGTAGTCACTAACGAAAATCGCTCGGCGAAAAAACGGCGTAACTCGCTGC
>CAZBDM010000757.1:0-1890 GCA_964490675.1 uncultured Oligoflexales bacterium | reverse complement strand
TGACCGATTGCCAGCCACCATTGCTTGTTTTCGGCGCGATCGATATGACCAGCTTTTGTTTGATGCATAGAAAATTGATACACACCTGGCTCAGCTTGCTTGAGAAGATCCTCAAGGCGCATGATCAAAGCCCCGAAGTTGTTTCTGACACTTTTGACCTCATCGATCATCTGGCTTAAGTCTGTTTTGTAGAGACTTCCAGTATTGTCAAAAAAGTGATCAAGAAGTGCCACAGCCTGTTCACCATGTTTTTTTTCAGCATAAGTCGTATCAAGATATCCTTGTATGACCTTTTTTTGAGCGCGCATGGTGAGCTGCGGCCTCTCTGAAGCATAGCGCCCTGCACCTGGGCCAGGTGGTCTCAATGCAGGATCTTCAGCATGTTCAAAGTGGAAAATACGGTCACGTGGTGTTGTGCTCTTTAATTGACCGACCTCTTCTGAACGTCCACAACCAAAAAACGATACGGTAAGCAAAAGCGCAAACGCAGCCCGTCTACGCACAGTTTTAGCCTTCATCGGCTCCCCCTTTAACATCTGTGCACGTGATTTTTGTGAATTTTACCGACCCATTTCTAGCACAAAAGGGGTCGAACAAGATTAAGTCATGGTAAATTTAATCTGCTAAAATCACAGAAAAACCCGCTCTCAGATCATCAAAATGTTTTGCATTAATTCTATAGAAACTATAATCAAGTTTTATTTGCTATGTCGAGGCCTGATCTAAGAGGAGTGCAGCAAGCTGCAAGGCGGCGACCAGAGAAGACGGAGCACCTATTAAAAGCATCTTTAATATTTCACTTTCGAAAGACCCTGCCGCCGTTTGGTTGCTTAGAATCATTTTGATGTCTGCTATCGGGATGCTTGTCGTTGGTGCCTTTGACTACGAAATCAGTCACTGGTTGAGATCCCTTGGTTGGAAAGCTTTCGCTGACTTTATGGATCGAAGTATCTTTGAAGGTGAAGGCTTCGGAGGCAGCGATATCGGAGTCATCTTTCAAATTGCAGCCTTATTTGTTTATCTCTGGATAGAGTGGCTGAACAAACGCCAAAAGTTGATGAGCTTGAGACCTCATTTTGGACTGTTTGTCTTTACCAGTTTGACCGCTGGTCTTTTGCTCGTCCATACAACGAAGTTTGTGCTGGGACGTGCTCGTCCTTACATGGTCGACGGTACTGGCCGCATTCCCTTTACCGAATGGTATGAGGTTGGTCCTCTCTTCTTCGTTGGAAAATGGTCGGCAGGCAGCTTTCCGAGCGGCCATACTGCCTCGATTGTCTTGTTGTTGGGCGTCGCCTATGTGATTTTGTTTCGTTTTGGCCGCGAAACACGTCGCCCCCTTGCTTATCTCATTGGTACAACCATCCTGTGTTTTTCAGTCGCGATGGCGCTTGCTCGCGTAATAAGCTTTCAACACTGGTTAAGCGATACGTTCGCATCGATCTTTCTTGGTTGGCTGATGATTCACATCAGTTATTTTTGGATTCTTTTTATCCCCCAGCAAGAGCGCGTTATGGTAGGTATGATGGGTTATCCCGATCTTCCGAAGTTCTGGGAATTTCGTCTATTTGGCTGGCTTTTACTGGTCGCTATCGGAATCACAGCTTCCGTGTTTGGCTACCGCTTTTTTGGTCGCGAGCAGATCTTCTTGCCGGCGTTCGCTCTATTAGCGGGCGTCTTTCTATGTGGCTGGGGGATATGGAAATTTTATCTTTCTCGGCAAAAAATCAAAAATCACCTGAACAGAGAGCTCGTTTTTCAATGAACAAAAACAGTACCATCGATCGACTGACAGCGCGGTTAGCAACCCCTAAGGGACTTGCCACGAGCCTCTTTGTCATGCTCGTCATGCGTCTTGTACTAGCATACCAATTACCGATGACTAATGAC
>CAZBDM010000756.1:0-1891 GCA_964490675.1 uncultured Oligoflexales bacterium | reverse complement strand
TTTAGCGTTTTTCTGAATAGGAGAAAAACGCTAGAGACGTGCGTGTCTAATTGAAGTTTTCAAAATGCGGTGATGACTCGGCTGGAATTGTGATCGTTTGACACTGATAAGGTTCTCCGTTTGGCACGGAGTTACCGTCAGCATCGATAAACACATAAACCTGATAGTCACCGGCGGCCAAGTTAGCTTTAGACCAGTTACCAATCAGATCTTCCCCTTCCGTTGTGCAGTCAGTGGCACTGCAGGTGGACTTGCCCGTACCAAGGCTTAATATGTCGGTGCTCGAGCCAAACGAAGAGCATTCATCGGAAAAGAAAGCAGCCCTAATTTCTTTGCCGTTTAATGTAGAAGTGCATGAGGCGTTATCGTTGTTGCCACAGCGGATACTCATTTGAGGGAGGGATGGATCTGAACCACCACTATCGTTATCATCCTCTGAGCCGCAACCCCATGAAAGCACTAAAGTCGCTATCATTAAGGCCGATGTTTTAGTCCTGAAAAAGCAAACCATTGTCTCACTCCACTTTAAAAGCTTTAGTTTTTAATAGCCTAGCTCAAACGGGGAATTTTGACGATATTTTTAGTGAGCTTGCATGTGTGTCATCTTTAAAGATTTTTAGCTATCATGGCAAAATGAAATCCTTCACTTAAAAACAGCCAATGCTGAGATTGGCTGCTTTCTCTGATAGGCTATGAAATGCGAGGGCTTGCGGAAGCTTAAGCGTCCACGACTTCCACAGCTGTACCGTAGGCAAGAAACTCAGCTGTGACGCCTCCCATGATGATTTCTGTTCTGAACTCAACTCCAACGATCGCGTTTGCTCCTAGTTTTGATGCCTGCTGTTCCAGTTTGTGAAGTGCTTCAGCTCGGGCTTTCTGCAGAATAGAACCGTAGTCTTCATTATCGCGACCAACGAGTCCTTTCAGGCCAGCTGCGATTTCTTTACCGATCGGGCGGCTGCTCAGGTAGTTACCTGTTACAACACCAATATTCTTTGTGATTCTCTTTCCTGCGATTTCATGAGTTGTTGAAATCTCCATGTTTCAGCTCCTTGCTTGAGAGAAAAAATTGGTTTGTAAAAACTTATAGCGGGCGCGCTAAATGTGCAATGCTTTCACGAATTCTTTAACTAATTTTCAAGCGAGACTAAAACGCAAAAACCCCGCAGCGGAAGCCGCTGCGGGATGACAATCAGTGTGTATTGACTTGAAATCTACTCTTTTTCGCCCGTAAGCACTTTGAGAGCACGATTTGGAATCTCTGGGTACTGGCTGAGAATTTCAATGGCCTGGTCTTTGAGTTTCTTAAAGGTTTGATGTGATGGGAATGCGAAGGTTCCGACATAGTCAAAACCTACGTCCTCGTCACGATCGAAGCTGTCGCTCGGTGGCGTCGCCTTACTGATGTGAGACTCAGGAAGAAACGACTGGATAAGAAAACCTGTCGGTGAGTAGTTAGGACGTGACTTAACCAGAGCTGCCTGTGTTTGAGGCTGGTTGTACATAGCCGAGGCTGCTTGTGGTTGGGTGACAGCAAGTTGCATGTACTGCTTCAATTGATCGAGCACTGGTTGAGGGAACGATTCTGCCGTTTTTCTGTGACCGCTCGACATGTGCCCGGCGCGATCAGCGTCTTTTCTAAAAATCTGCTCGATAAGCATGGCTTTCTCTTCTTCGCCAACACCTTCCATTGATTGCAGGGTAAGGATGGGGCCGTCTGAGAGGCCGACTTTTCCAGTGGTTCTGTTTTGTCCGAGATCGCCAACAACAGGCATTGGCTTGTAAACTTCATCGATACACTCAGGTACGTGACTACCATCCATGACACCGGGGATGTCTGGGTTACAGTTTCTAAGACTTAAGATGGCCCAAACAAACTCTGCACGATAGT
>CAZBDM010000755.1:266-1894 GCA_964490675.1 uncultured Oligoflexales bacterium | reverse complement strand
GCCAACGTTCGTTCTGAGCCAGGATCAAACTCTAACGTTTAAATCCTTAACTACTGTTCGCTTGCTTTAATTTTTTGAATTTAGACAAGGGAACAGGTTACTTTTACTTTTGTTGTGGGTCGAAACCCAAGTCAGTAACCCGTTTATTGGTTTGCCAAAATTATCTGCTATTCAGTTTTCAAAGAGCTCCGAAGATTCGCACCGTTTTTTGCGGTGTTTGTCTACCTCTCCGGCGGTGAAGGTGTTTATACGCAAGCGGGTATCCCGAGTCAACCTTTTTACAAATTTTTTTTCATAAAAAATTTCTTTGGTTGCATGGCCAACTCAGGATTATCTTGTATTCAATCTGGAAAGGCCTGATGAGCAAGCTTCAGCGGTCGCCTGGTTAGATTTAAGGCAGGGTAACTCGTCTTATTTTTCTTATAAAGATTTTTAACTTTTTACCGAAATCCCAGGTGTGGAAGAAGGTTGCACGACCAATGGAGAGCCCACAAATGTTAAAAAGATTTATCGTTTTCTTTTCAATCATTGTCATAACAGCTGCTTGCGGGCTTACAGACCCAGAATACGTTGATTACGAAGAAGAAAATGCTTCTGGAGAGGCCGGTGGAGGCGAGTCTGGCGCTACAGACGAAACTTCTGAAGAATGTCAGGCAGCGTTGACAGCGTATACTGATAATTTAGCAGGACCTGTCGATAGCGGATGTGCCATTTCGGGCTGCCACACAACAACACCCATTGCCGGTGAAGTCTTATCACAGGGTAATGATTCAGCAAACAGAGCTGCTTTGCTAGCGTACGATAATACAGCGGATGGCTCGAAGCTGTATAACAAGATAGCTCTTCTTGAGGGAAACAGCCATAGTGGTGGTGATAAGTCGGCTTCATTGACCGACACGGCAATTAGGGCTTGGAAAGAAGCTGAAGCCTCTTGTAAATAAATCAAAAAAGCTCACCGAAGACTTTTTTAAAGATTTGCTTTTCTTCTTCAGAAGCGTACTGCTGGTAGGTAAAGGTCAACAGCTCAGTCTTAACTTTTGCAAACTCCTGATCGCTGAGTTGTCCATCTTTTCTGGTCGAGATCTCTGAAAGAGTGGCTCGCAATCGGTTTAACATGTTCACGACATGATCGAGCTGTTGATTAATCACATCATCATTCGACAGAGCGCCAACGATATCAAAGACAACTTGGCTGACATCGTCGTCAAGGGTACTAATTGCTTCCATGTGTTTGGAAAACTTTCCGCCAAATCGACGCAGCCGATTATCTAAAATTTCTTTTGCTTTCGCAGGGGAACTCTGATCAGTAGGAGCACCATCCATTTGCTTGATCAACTGATCAACCGTATCTTGGATTGAATCAACCAGTTCTTTTGTTTGTTGGTCTGGGTTTAGGTAGGTGTCTTCGAGGGATTTTTCAGCTTGTTTTTTATTGGTTTCGATTTCACTGTTAAGCTGAGTGATTCCTTCCATCAATTTAGCTGTCACATTTTTAAGGTCTCCCTTTGCTTCTATAAGTTGTAACTCCAAGACTTCGGCAAACTTTCCAAGAAAGTCCGTCACAGCCTTGTTCACATTACTTTGCTCATCTGAAGACATCAAAAGGGCCTTAAAAAAACCGCGTATAA
>CAZBDM010000755.1:0-256 GCA_964490675.1 uncultured Oligoflexales bacterium | reverse complement strand
TTACATTCCACTTAGCCCGCTAACTTTGATACAGCTGCTATGAGTTGATCTGGTTTAAATGGCTTAACCAACCAGCCTCTAGCGCCAGCTGCTTTTGCTCTGTTGATGAGATCACCACTTCCTTCTGTTGTAAGCATAACAACCGGAACCCCATTGATACTAGAGTCCTGTTGAATCGCTTCGACCATTTCAATGCCGTTCATATTTGGCATGTTTACATCACTAATGACCATGGCGATGTCGCTCTCGGCCTTCA
>CAZBDM010000754.1:0-1925 GCA_964490675.1 uncultured Oligoflexales bacterium | reverse complement strand
TTGACGAGTCCCTTCGGCTGCATCATAAACACCACCCATGTTAAAGCAAGTGATACCAAGTGGACTCTGTAAAACTTTTTGTTGCTCGAGGAAGAGGTTGATATCAGGTAGGTTGTCGGCCATCTTGCAACCTTTAAGTGAGTGAGTCACAGGAGAACCTTGCGCAAGATGCAGTGCCGCCTGCAAAGCTACGCCTTCCGCCTCACTAGGGAACACCCCGGAAGATGCGAGAGACTGAGCCCCCAGACAATTTGTCGCATTACGAGTCGTTGAACCATCTTTGGTCGCATTATGCAGCATATCGGCAAAGAATTGGTTGAGTCTTAAAGCACCATAGCGACCACTTGCTAGTTTATAAACACCTTTGTCAGCTAAATAATTAGCTGCTCCCCCACCTCTTCCGCCAGATGTCAACAAGTTCGTGGAAGCGACTCCATGGTTGACATCTCCGTTTGCTAATAAATTGTCTTTGTCACCTAATGCAAAGACCAAAGGGGTACAAACATTTGTAACAACCTTAATATTGACAATAGCGTATTCATTTGATGACTGCGCCATCGCTTGGTGGACCTTTAACAGGGTGGCTCCACCGCGCAAAGCATCGCTCATTAACTTGTAGGAATCAAAACTACCAGCCAAAGGATCTAGTATCTGCCTTCCAAAGAAGTCGCCGATCATCGGCGTGCCGGTAATATATTCCAACGCCAGAGAAGCCCCCACACCAGTGTAGAGACTCTTCCGTAGAAACTTTCTGCGATCGATGGTTACAATTTTCTTTTTCATGTTAATATCCTCGATAATTCCATACGATCAACGACCCTGCAAAAAGGCGTAAGAACCAATAACTGCTGCGATTGCTTTTCTCTGCCCTTCCGCTCCTCCGGTGCTACACGCATTGTGTAGTCCATCAACTGCCGACTGGAAATCAGGAGTAGTCGGATTAAGGGCAGGGAAACAACGCTTCATCATTGCTTCGGCATTCGCTCTTATCGTGCAATTACATTTGGGATCCTGTAAATCACAGTTATGCGCTACGACATCGGCAACAACTCCAATCGCGCGCAAATATTGGTCGGTTAAAGCGTCACTGTTAATCGTTGTTCTTGGCGGTAAGTTGCCACCAAGATTGGCTTTCTCTAGCTCTAGAATGTTTTGCCCAGCGACACCTCCTAAAAGAAACCTTTTTCCGCCATCCGGTAAAGGTTCGTCAGAGAGAGCTGACATATCAGCAGTAATAAGTTTGTAGTCGGGATTACCCATGCAGCTATCGATTGAGCTGCTCAAAACTTCAAAAGATTTAACCTGAAATCCACCTGGTGCATTTTCAAGCTCTTTATCTACCTCAAGATCTTCGTCATCTTCTTCGTCTTTGACTTCTTCTTCAGGTTCTTCGTCGACTGTTTTGTTTTCGATCTCAAGATCTTCATCTGCTGAAGCATCTTCTGATGAGCTTTCCGTTTCGATTGGGGTTACCCCCTCATTATCACCTCGTAACAAGGTCTGTTCTTTTTCAGCATCGCAACCGAGAAAGAACACCAGCGTCAGAACCAACGCTAAGAACACATACTGTGGTTTTTTGCCCCTAACAAACATCTTTCTTATTCTCCAACAACTTCACAAGAGTACGTTTCTGATCCAAAATAAGCAGCAAATGCAGGTAATAGTTTTCCATCACTTTCGTCAAAAGACTTTTCAATTTCGTAAATCACCTCGCTGGTCGTGACACCTAGATTACTTACGTAACGAGGGATATTACGCCCTAATCCTTCGACAAGCACCTTGCCATCTCCGATCATGTGATCAGCTAAGTCTTTCAGGTCCTCAACCTTTTTACCTGTGCTTGTGATACAGTTTTTCTCTTCATCACCATTGAAGATTAGTCTCAGTAGGTTGGTCGTCACCTGAAGCACAGGACCGTCTTTTCC
>CAZBDM010000753.1:0-1932 GCA_964490675.1 uncultured Oligoflexales bacterium | reverse complement strand
CTGACGGTATGTTGCGCGAAGCAATTAAAGACCACTTAGCAATTTCAGACCGCTAGTTTGCGCTGGTTAACAACCAGCTGAACAAGGACCACTTATGGCGGAACCAGCAAGCTTATCTGAAAAGATCATTCCTTTAGCGGCAACCATGAAAGAATGCATGGATGCGCTTATTGATGACTACACTATACTTCCTTCCATTCTGGCAGATGAAGAACAGGCGATTAGTAGTAAAAGTATTGAATCTTTCCAGTCCTCAGGCGAAAAAAAAGAAGCTGTAGCTCAATCAACTCAGAAGATTTTCGATCAACTATCGCAAGTCAGTCTTCAACTAAAAGATCTCTATGAAAACGTCTTTGAAAAACCTTTTGAAGGGGGTTTGCAGCTAGAGGATTGCTGTGAGATTTTTGAAGAGTTTTCAAAGAGAGAAAATTTAAATACTCTTGAAAAACAAATTCTCCTTCGTCTCACAGAGGAACTAAAAGACAAACAGAGTCGATTTGATCGACTGATTTCTGATCTCAAACCTCAAATAGAAAAAAATCGCACGATTATAAAAACGATGCTCGATCATTACCATCAAAGCTACCGGTTTTGGGTTGAAGTTGTTGACGAGCAATCGGCAAACTATACGGCTTCAGGTGTCAAAGACACTTCAAAGCAACATTCGTCCTTTCAAATCAAGGCTTAATTTGTGGCAGGGTTATTTCATACCTTAGGTGTAGGTTCAGAGTCCCTTTATGCCAACCGGCAAGGGGTCGATACGACTGCGCACAATATTTCTAATGCCCAAACCGAAGGCTACTCAAGACAACGCGTAGAGTTGGCTCAGCGAGACCCTACTCGCAAACACAATGTTCTTATTGGAAATGGCGTGTATGTCGGAGATATCAAACGTTCCCATGATCAATTTGTTGAAAAGCAGCTTACCATAGCTGGCAGCAAGGCTGGTGAAAGTCAAGCAAGACACGCGGCTATGCAAGATTTAGAGATGATTTTTGATCCAGAGTTGTCTTCGACCGTCGCATCAGAACTAAGTAGTTTTTTTGATACGCTGCATACTTTATCGAGTGATCCTGAGCTTCTCTCATCGAGAACGGCGGTTTTCGAGCAGGCTAACAACCTGACAAACTCCTTTAAAAGAACAGATAGTCAGCTCAAAGAAAGACGAGAAGACCTAAATGGCAAAGTGAATGCAGAAGCAGATGTGATCACAAATCTTCTCAAGGGGATCTCTAGTCTCAACTTACGTATTAGGGAAATGGAAACGGGTTCGGCTAACGATGCCAACGATCTGCGTGACCAGAGAGATCGCATGGTCAGAGAACTCAGTGAGAAGATCGATATCCAGTATTACGACGATAAATGGGGTATGGTGACCATTCGTGGGCCTGGTGAAACTCTTTTGGTAGAGGGGACTCGTCACGCTAGTTTTGCTGCAAAACAAAACGCTGAAAATGGCTTTATGAGCGACCTTTTAGTCATGGACTTTGAAGGAGAATACCCGAGAAATATTACAATGTTGTTACAAATCTGATACGAAAAAATAATGAAATGGCCTATAACCTTAGTCAGGAATTTAACGCCATTCACAGGCAAGGCTACGGTTTAAGAGATTTTCGTTATTCAAGTGGCATCAACTTCTTCGAAAGCTTAGAAGATCCCAGCCAAGCTGCCGAGTTAATCAGCGTTTCAAAGTCGATTCAGAACTCAACTGATGCTATTGCCGCAGCTAGTACCCCTAACGCGCCTGGCGATAATGTTGTTATCAATCAACTTAATGCGATTAAAGAAAAGCCGATCATGCTAAACGGTGATACGACATTAACCGCCTTTTTTGCCGATTATGTCGGATCCCTGGGGATTGAAACGAAGCGGGCAGAACATGTCAATGAAGCAAACGAACTGCTTAAAGCTGATTTAGAGTCGAAAAGA
>CAZBDM010000752.1:0-1933 GCA_964490675.1 uncultured Oligoflexales bacterium | reverse complement strand
CAAGTTCCTCATGAGTCTCTTGGTGTCAAGGGCTTTGTAGTGCGTCAGCCCTGTTTAATCGCCTGGGCTCGATTTACATCTTTTCTTGTGTCATATATTCAATGACAATTTTTGAGCCAACTGGGGGAGGGTTCTCAAATGTGATGGTCAAATCTTCGTTAACCTCAAATGGCTCTCTAAAAACTTCTCCATCGACGAGAACTTTCAATGAACCTGGCAGAGGAGGAAAGTCTAACTTGAAGGAATTTAGGAGAATCGTGTACATATCTCTAGAAACAGCCTGAAGGGTTTTTGTATAATCGTTATCACAAATACTGCCCCATTTGCCCTTTGTTTTTTCGACAATCCTTGCATATTGATGCGCAATGCTATTAACACCACTGCATTTTGGCAGGCTAGGATGTCCAAAAATACCATATACTCGGCTATTTTTACCGATCTCACGATTTTTACTTAGTTGATCTAGTAGATAACTATCTTGCGACCAAGGATCATCCTCACAACCTCTGCCATCAAGATTACAGTTGTCTTCATCTGACACGATCAATATCGCTAACGCTGATTCATCGCGCAACCAAGGTGTTTCTTGGCAACGCATACCCTCCACAGCGGCTTTAATCCCCTGTTCATTGGGGCTCTTTCTCCAAGTCTTTACGGTCTCAATAAGACTTAAAAATTTATCTTCTTTCTGACTATCGCTCTTTTTAAGAATACCAGCTGAACATGGGTTTCTTGTGTCCGTTGAGGTCACTGAAATCTGCCAATCGCTATCTTTAATTTGTGAAACGAGCGGAGTGAGTTTTGAAGCTAAATTCTGTAACTCTCCTCCCATAGAGGCTGAGTTGTCGACAACCACCAGAATATCTATAATACCGTCTTTGGACTGGAGAAATGTCTGAGAAAATATTTTGCCTTCATGTTTAGTGGACACGGTTGCACTCGTATCATAAGTCGAATCTATCGACTGATTCTCCCCCTTCTTATCTACTTTTTGCTGGTTATCGACTAGCGAACCTTCATTCGCTTTAAACGTGGCGGATCCACAAGCAGACAAAAAACAGAAACATAACCAAGACCATACGATCTTCATCTCAAACTCCCCATTAAAACCTTTAAAAGTGTATGATGACTTTAGCTCTGCAGGGAAAAGGAGAAAGACTAACGAGTGGAAGAATGTTAAAACAGCTCATGCTTGCAAAGACTACTTCTTGAATGAGCAAGTTAGATGCCACATCGGGGACTTTCTCTTTGAGATTTTTATCCACAATAATAGAGCACTATCCATCTTAAACATTTTTCTGACTGTCTAAAGAATGGTTAAGAAGATCTGACAAAAAACTGAAGATAAAATAACTCGCCAAAGATACAATTAAAAGTGGGCGTCAATTCTTTAAACAGGGTGTCAAAGATCTCAAAAAACGTCAAGCCGTCACCTATCCCCCTGAATTTTCTGTAGATTTCGAAATTATCAATTCTATTTATTGGACAGGTATTTGTCTTTACTTAATCATTTCAACCACAAACCGATGCCACTTTGAGATCATTACCAAGAAGAGGGGAAGACCCAATGGCATTAGCGCCCCGGGACCGTTGGTCTGTTTCTCTGATCGTTAACGAGCGCGAAAAAATCCGTCAGACCTTGGATCGCCTTTCAGAAGGAAACAAGGCTAAACGTCTACGAGAGTGTTTATTTCAGATCATGAACCTATCTGAAGATGACACTGTTTTAGGGCGTTTGAGACGCTATATTTTTTGTATGTCTGCGCTCGTTCATCATCAAAGGTTTGGTGGCTTGTCTGACAAGTTGATCAGCGAACTCTCTGATATGACCCTCGCAATGTTGCGATTACAAAGAATAGCCAAAGACTCAACGCGGCTAGGATTCTTGTACGGCGATGTTCATTTAATTTTAAGTCAAATCTACAGAGGCAAT
>CAZBDM010000751.1:0-1934 GCA_964490675.1 uncultured Oligoflexales bacterium | reverse complement strand
AGCCGTTGGCAAACTTTTCGATGTACATTTTCGTCGAGAAGTACGCGGCACTTGGATAACAGAAAAAGTTCTTAAGTCTATATTTTGCATAAGTGGAAGCAATTTTTCCGGCCATACAATAAACCCCATTGGGGATGGGATCTGGCTGTGCAGTACAAATGTGCATTTCCCATTGTTTTTCAGCCTGACATGACGGAAAGCCATGTTCAGAGAGAACCACTGCATGTTCTGTCTGTTTGTAAAACTCCTCGAACTGATCTACCGATCGCACACTACTGACCGCAGAATAATCGAGTAGCCAAGGTCTTTTGCCATCATTTCTTTTGATTTCGCCGAAGAGAAATTTGTGTTCAGAACCTTCGAGAACATCTTTCGTCCAAGTTTTCGTTTCCACACTTGAGTTTCCTTCAACGACAAACATGATGCCACCAACGAAAGCCTGCGGCCAAATCTTAACGAGGTTGGCCGAAGATTCCTGTCTTTCTCCGAGCAGCTCTGCAATCTTTGGATGAGCCGCTAAGTACTCCTCGACGGCTGTTCTCGTGTTTTCTTTATGAAGCTTGTCGGCTTCGGTTTTACTGCGAGTTTTTTGACCGAAAGAGGCTTGTGATAACAAGGCTAGCATGGCAGCGATGGCAATCGTTTTCATGGAAAACTCCGGAATTACTGGTGATTATGGTGAGTGTGAGAAGGACCCGAACAACAGTCTTTTGCAGTATTATATTAAAAGCAGATAGATTTCAATAATATTAATTAAAAACGAGTTTTTCTAATAAAGTAATGGGTGTTGGTGCCGTTTGCTCGCTAGTCACAAAATCTGTGATTCTCGTTTGTGGTCGCCGTGATCCATTCGGTTTTGGTATAAGAAGAGCACGAGGCGAAGTCGCAACACCGCAAACAAGATGATGTTAAAAATTCTTAGTTTGGTTGAACTGCATAGCTATGACAAGATTAGCAAAAGAACGGTAAATCTTTTGCCAAACCTTTTGATCACTATCAATACCCGTATGGGGTTGGTTAATCTTGTGGTTTTCTGATGCTTGCGGAATTTCGCTCGAATGCAGATAAGAGGTTTGATCCTGGTAAAAGTTAATCCAAGACACTGTCTGATCTGCGATTTCAGCCCTCTCATCGGCATTGATATCAGAGGGGGCTTCCCGACATCCCCAAGGCTTTGAAAACTTGCAGTTGACTTTGCTAATCGGATCGATCGTATAAATGCTTTGGTGATCGCCAGAGAACTCTGACTCTAGGAGAAACTTCATCGCCAACCAGCCTCCATAAGAATGACCGGCAACCATCGCGTAAGAGATTTCATCTGTGTCTTGCCAATCAAGAAGATAGTCGATTGCTTCGTCATTTTCTAAATCATAGAGCACCTCTTCATCCCATGATGAAGTCATGGCAATCTTCTCACCAATATGGCAAGCGGCGACATATTTTGGCTCGATATCTCCAGATGCGGACAGCTGAGCAATCATTTCCTGAAGAGGCTGGTACATATCGGTACCATAAGGCGAGCGACGGCTTTCTTTCTGCGAGGTTTTACAACTATTGTAACCACCGATAACGATGAGAAGCGGATCACCCTGTCGATTTGACGTCGTTGAAAGTTTAGATGATTGGTTTTCAATCCCACAACTCACCAATGAAGAGGCAAGAGCGCATACAGCCCCAACCAAGACAAGCCGGCCTCGCAGTCCCATCGTAAAAACCCTTAATCGCTATCGAATTTTGCTTAATTTTTTGAAATTTGAATTGATAGTAGCACAGACGATCGGTTTGAAAAGCAAAAAATTATTAATTTTTGAAGACCGTTCAGAGATGTCAGAGTCCGGCTTGGTTTGTCTATTCCGGACTAGCAATATTCAGCAACCATTCAGACAGATGGAACTACTTCTCAAACATTGTTTGTCCTATCCCGGATTTCTCAT
>CAZBDM010000750.1:0-1946 GCA_964490675.1 uncultured Oligoflexales bacterium | reverse complement strand
AAGAAAGAAAACGTCGCACAACTGCGGAAATCAAATTGAATTGGCAAAAGATTAAAGCACAAGAGGATGAGCACCAGAAAAAGAAGGGATTTTTTCAAGAAGAAAAAGTAGAAAAAACATACCCCGCCACTCTTCAAGCTGAACAGATCGGTAAGTCTGCTGCAAAGATAAACTTTGATTGGAGGTCTGTTGATCAAGTATGGCATCAGTTTCAGTCGGAAATTGCGGAGTTGCAAGAAGTCTGGCAAGGAACGAAAGACAAAGACAGACTGGTCGACGAAATCGGTGATGTTTACTTTACGCTGGCGCAGTTTTGTCGTCATTTAGGCATCAACCCGGAACTCACCGCCCAACAAGGCAATAGCAAGTTTCTTAGACGCTTTGAAGCCTTGGAGTCCATTGCTCAGCAAAGAGAAATCGCAATCGAATCGGCAAGCGACGAGACTCTACAAGATCTTTGGGATGAAGTGAAGAAAAGACAAAAGGAAAAGTAGGCGTTAGAGGCCTACTTTGATTTTTTCTTGGCAGATGTTTTCTTCTTCTTAGTCGTCTTTTTCTTCTTTTTGACGGCAGGGTTTTCTGCACCTTTTCCAATATTAGCCAACGAATCGCTGAGCACCTTACTCAACCGACTGACACGACGAGACGCGTTATTTTTGTGGAGAATACCTTTGGACGCTGCTTTTGCGATGTGAGCTTGAGCTCCTACGAAAAGTTTTTTCACTGCGTCCTCTTCAACGCCTGCACCAGTCTTTAAACCTTCGGCGGCCACACGAAATTTTTTGATCGCTGTTCTCATAGAAGAGGTGTAATTGCGATTGACCGCAGTTCTTCTTATCTCTTGTCTGGCTCTTTTTTCTGCTGATTTATGATTAGCCACTTATGTTCCTCGATAGTTCAAGTTGTACACGACGCCTAAGCAGGCATCTCTCAGAAAGTCATATTGTTTAACTTTGAAAAGGCATTTTTGTCAAGGAGAGGTTGAGTTTTCGCTGGTGATTTGGACTTTCAGAAAGAGTTTTTAGACAACTCGATGGCGGCTTCACGGGCGGCATCATCGACACGTTCATTGTCGGGGTGGCCGGCATGACCTTTCACCCATGTCCAGGCGATATCGTGCTGCTGATAAAGATCCCAAAACTCTACCCAAAGATCCTGATTTTTAACAGGTTTTTTTGATGCCGTACGCCAACCGTTTTTGCGCCAATTTTCTAACCAGCCCTTTTCAAAGGCATTAATGATGTACTGACTATCGGCGACAATCTCGACATCACAGGGCTCTTTCAGCGCTTTAAGACCCTCGATAACCGCCTTAAGCTCCATCCTATTATTGGTTGTGTCGGTTTCAGCTCCTGTCAGCATTTTTTCCTGCTGCTTATATCGTAAAAGCGCTGCCCAGCCCCCAGGCCCAGGGTTTCCTAAACAGCTTCCATCTGTGATGAGAGTAATTTTTTTCGTCATAGGGGGATTCTAGGCACTAAAGAGATACTCGTAAAGCGATTTCAATGCCATGGTTTAAGCCCCTGTTGGTTTTTACTGAGGCGAGACGATTGTTTAAGGCGTTGCCAGGTTCGAAAGAACGCTCAAAATTACCGCGATGGTGACCGACGAAACCGCCCCAAAGAAAATCAACTTTTGCAAAAACCGGAACGATGTGCTGCCAGCCAATCTGATAGTTCAGACCTTGTGACTGATATGCCAGGTCTCCTTTTTGATCGATTCCCGACTCCTCAAACCACAAAACACCCGATTGGAGGGAGAATCTTTTAGTGATACGCCAACCCATAAGAGGTCCTGCAGCAAGACGGTAAAAAACTAGCTCCTCACCATCACCCCCGAACCCTGCCGTTCTCAGACCAAACTCGAGTCGATCAGACATCATTACCGAGAAGTCAAACATAAGATATGAGCCCGCCGTTTTTTGAAACCCAGTCGAAGACTGTCTT
>CAZBDM010000749.1:0-1984 GCA_964490675.1 uncultured Oligoflexales bacterium | reverse complement strand
CTCCTTTGCAGGAAGATTATGGGGTCATTTCTTTTTTCTTATTTTGAACGCACTTTGTCTAGGTTTAATAAAAACCAACATAAGCATCTGTATATATTGCTATAAATGGATTTCGACGAGTTTGTTAGGTGGCTTCAAGTGGATTGTTTTGATGCCGAGTTTTTGTGCTGCTTCTATATGTTGGATGCTGTCATCGATAAATAAAGTTTCTTCGGCAACAAGCGCATTTTTATCGACAATAAACTCAAAGACCTCTGCATGAGGTTTTCGCATGCCTACTTCGTGAGAGTAGTAAGTCTTCTCGAAAGCTTGGTCAAAATAGTCTTTTCCGACAGATTGAGAAATTGTTACGTCAAAGGCTTCTTTGTGAATGATGTTGGTGTTGCTGAAAAGAAACGTCCGGTAGCGTGGCTTTAATGAGTGAATGAAGGCAACTCTGTCGGCGGGAAGATCGAGCAGCATAGCATTCCAAGCACGGTCCAAAACGTCATCTGTTGCATGACAATCGAGAGCTTTTTTTAAGTTTTGGCGAAATTCATCTTTGCTGATTTTACCTGTTTCAAAATCATCAAAAAAAGCAAGCTGCTTAAATTGAGAGTAAATATCCTTATCGTTACCGCTCAGCTGGGCCATCGACGCTACGGTCAGTCGATAATCAAGATTTAAAATGACACCGCCAAAGTCAAAAATAATATTTTTAATCGTTTGACTCAATAGTGTTCTCCAATGAATTGACCTTACTGAACGGGAGTTGGTTGATCAAGTTTTTGCAGGCCCAAATAAGTTTCCGCGAGATTGGCAAGGTAATGATGGTTGAGGGTGCTCATCGCAAGAATATGAAAATCGTTATGATAATTCGTCGAAACGAGATTCAGTTTGCTGCTTGCTAGCTTTTCTTGCGACGGTTCTTTAAGAGGCAAAAATTCCTTGCCATCTTGTGAATAATAGCGATTCCAAACGAGGTTAATGGCTAGGAATTTAGATGTTTTTGGTAGGGCACGTTTGGCCATAGCACGGATAGAAATGATTAACGGGCGGTTTTGATCGTCTCTTACCAGTAACGTGTACATTGGTCTCTTTCTGATGTTTTTAATGATTAGCATGGGCTCTACAGCCTGAGGGGAAAGAGAGAGAGCAAGGGGGAGCGCAGCTAGTTTGGCATTAATCTGTTTGATATCAGATACGGTGCTCTGTGGTTTGCTCTCTGAGCTCGATAGTTGCGTGAGGGTTGTTGTTATCTCACTAAATTCTTCGAGAACATACTTTTTGGTGTTTTCTGAAGCCCTGTCCAGAACGATCACCATAAACCCTGCCATAAACAGCATGAGAACAAAAATAAACGCTAGTACGATTAAGGAAATTTTTTTGCTTTTTGCTTTTTGGGTTTCGACAGCTGTCATGTCGTCATTAACCTCGGAACCATGATTTTAACGAAGGTAGAATTGTGTCTCCGAGGCTAGCTCTTTCGGAGTGGACGCTATCAAACATAATAGTGGTTATATTTTTGTGTTTCCACTTACACATAAGAAGGAGCTCGACTTCGTTCTCGATAAACCAAATTTTGTCATAGCCCTTCGATAATTTTGTCAAACCCTCGTCTTTGTAGACCAAATCCTTGATCGCACTTGATGATTTCATCATCAGGCGAGAGCGATGGTCACCATGCGGAAAATCAAACTTATTAAAGCACTGAAGGGTCCCTTCTTTCATCGTCTTTTCTTCACGGCCAGTGAGGTAAGCAATATCCGCGCCTAACTCTAGGAAAAGTTTGACAGTCTCGACGGCATTTTTATAAGGGCGATCATGGACCAGCCATTCGTTGTTGAAAAATCGTGCTCGCCACCACTTAAGAAGCTCATGTCCTAGATCGCTTTCTTTATCGATATCTTTCTTAGCATGGTGACTGACAAAGTCGACGGGATTATAAACTTCACTGATAACATTCCAGGAGTCGATTGCTTTGCACAATTCCGGGTGGTCTCTT
>CAZBDM010000748.1:0-1984 GCA_964490675.1 uncultured Oligoflexales bacterium | reverse complement strand
GTAATGAATGCCTTTAACCACAAGGGGAAAAACCCCTTAATGCAACAGCATTGTACCGACAAATTGTAAAGAAAGTTGACAGTAGCGATTCGCGTAGACGCCACCTCTATCTCAACATCTTGTTTTTATTGAGCTAATAACGCGTAACTTTGGACCGTTTTATGCTACATCCCTCTGTGGGTAACACTCAACAGGAGGGTATAATCTGAATGAAACGTTTTACGACAACACTCAATGAAAGCCTTAACGTAAAAGCTTTTGGAGAGCGAGCTGAGCTCATTCTGAAAGACGAACTTCTGACTTGGCTTAAACAACGCTCTAAAGACTTTAAGTTTTATCACGCTATCCGCGTACCAAAAGCAAACGTACGCGGTAAGATGGAACTTGATTTTGTCCTCTTGACTAAAAAGGCTCTCATAGCCATTGAAGTAAAGTATTGGTCAGGACAGGTAACGGTCACCAAAGAGGGAAGTTGGCTACAAAGTAGTCGTGACAAGGTTCTCCTTCACGATGATGCCATAGCACTCAATCAAGATAAACTGAATGCTCTAAATAATTACATGATTCACAACGGAATCATTTTAGATACGAAAAAATGCCTTAATTGGGTGGTTTGGGTAAACGATATTACTCTCGACCCTAAAATAGCACGTCATCCTTCTTCAGTCCTAAGAGAGAATATCGAACAAAAGTTAGAAGCGATTCTTCCTCGTGATCATCTTCTAAAGAAGTCTCTGCGTTCGATCATTCCTGCAAGTAAAGACAAACACTTTCCGTTTGAAGATATGGCTGAACAACTCGACCAATTACCAACTTGGGATTCAGTCGTCTTAAAAGATGGATCTGTTCTTAAAGGTGACATCGAAGCCTTTTCTGTTAAGCTAGGCAGTGGCGCTACCCTCGATAGAAACCATCTCACGTCGATGCATAGTATGAAACGGAAAAGATTCTTGGGAATGTTTGGCACGAAACAAGGCTTTGAAGTCGAAAGTCATCATGGTCAAAAGAGATTTGTCGAGATAGAGAATCAAAGACAAATAATCAGTGTTAAGCTTGCCGGTCGAAAACGTATTGTTGACGTCCCACTTAATTCTATTGACTACATAGACCTTGGGTGGAAAGATCACTCGTTTTACGGAGCTAATGATCTCGAAAGTGAAGTGAAAGTTGGTCAAGTTAAAAAAGGAAAGATAACGGGCATTAAAGATTTCGGCGTTTTTGTCCGCCTAGGTCAATATCAAGACGGACTGGTGCATATCTCAAGCATGAAAGACACCCGTCCAAAAGACTTCAATCTAGATCAGACCGTTCAGGTCAAAGTGACTCATATCAATAATCAATCACACAAGAATCATATTTATCTTCAGATCGTCTAACGATCTGAGGGCCGTTAGATGATTCTCATCTCTGCATAACAGCTGTTGATACCCTTTTTTACCCCGTCTTTTTCGATATGCAGGTCTCTTGATGTATAGCCGACAGTAATATGTGGATAAAAGAGATCAGGGTCGAACTGGCTGACGTTGCCAGCGCGTCTTTTGAACTCCTCAAAAACCGCTTGTCTGATTTCTCGCAACCTTTTCGATTTGACGACGATGTAATAAGTGCTCTTATCCTTTTGGCGGTTTGTTGCTTCCCCGAGGCAAATCACCTCAAAATCAGCTGATTGGATATCGTTTTCAACAGCGATCTGGTTGATGTCACTCATGGTCAATTCGGTGCTTAAAGCGTCGTTGAATTCGGTCGGAGTGATCACCGTGATATGAGCTTCGCTACGTGCATTCTGTTTGTTTAAGACTCCTCCTAAGCGCTCATCAAGGCGGGTAAAAAGGTCTTTCACTGGACTAAAATTGATATTCATCGCTAGGTAATTGCTAAACTTGCCACTGCCGGTATGTGGGATAAATTCCACTTTCTTTCTAACACTTTCATCAAGTTCGAAACTAAGAGCAAAAACGCTACTTGGTAAGAAACACAGTACGAG
>CAZBDM010000747.1:369-1995 GCA_964490675.1 uncultured Oligoflexales bacterium | reverse complement strand
TAGCTCATCAACATCCCCCCTAAATGCAAGGAGTCCCAGCAACTTCACGTAGTAAACAAATTAGTTATCACCATTGCTCATAACGCAACGCATACATAATAAAAAAAAACGAAGCTTAAATTTACCAAAGTAAAAGTTAAAAATTTTACAAAATATCCTTGCTGCCATTTTCTAAGAAAAAGATGCTCAAAGCCAAAGTGAAACGCAAAGCCAGGTAAACGGTCAGAAATTTCGCTATCAACATCACCATATGCTTTTGTGCGGTACACAACTTTGGCCGACGTCAACATATTCTTCTTATTTTTGAACTGCGCCGAAAAAGGAAGATTGATGCGATTTTTCCAGCTTCCCGAGGGCCCCTTGTCGCGCAGATCATTCAGTTCATAATGGAGTGCGGCTCTTAGTTTCCACCTTGTGTTGGGAGAGAAATCCGAGAATAGAAAAAAGTCGGTTGCTTTATTGACGGCTTGTGAGCGCTCATCGTCTTCATCCCTTTTAATGATGTGAAAGCCTGGTTGCCAAGCGACACCAAACGAGTAGCTTTTAAGCTTTTTCTGAACAGCGAGTTCGTATTCGTTCCATGAAAAAACATAATGATGATTGTAGAAAGAACCTTTCATGATCCGAGTGAAGTTGAGATATTTTATGCCAATGGATATATTCTTCAGGATTTTCATGGCAAGAACAGGCCCCATATAGCTTTCACTTTCGTTACTATCGCCGTTGATAGTTCCGGCTGTTTGGCGACCTTTTTCGACTTTATAGCCCGCGGCAATCGCCATGCGGATATTAAACTCTGGATCAACGAGATGGACAAAGCTATCCAGTTGAAAGCCTTTCTTCTGTTGGGCGAATTCGTCATTAGCTTTTGTCTTTCCTTCTCGTCCATTGAGACCAAAGTAAGCTTCTAGGTGTTCATGGCGAAAAAACGCTAAATCAGAAGTGAAAAGTAGCGATGTCGGCTTAGTAAAGCTTGTCGTAAGCTTTAGCCTTTTGGTCTTTTTTTGTGTTGTTTTACTTTTTTCAGCTTTTTGATGCTCGCTATGACTTTGAGTTTTTGGGGGTTGCTTTTCTTGAGTGGAAGGACGCTTGACTTTCGGCGCAGGAGCTGGCTTTTTTGAAGGTGCCGTCTTGGGTTCCGCCCAGACGCTTGTCGTCATCAGAAAGATGAATAATATTCCCTTCTTCATGCATACTTCCTTGTTCTTTTGGTTTCTGATCATTAGTCTAAAATGAAACCTGTTTTGATCCAAGTGACGAAATTTGTTATTTCAGCTGTCAGGAGTTAGAGCTTGTCAGAAGAATCCACTAAGTTTGGGCATTGGCAAAAGCAAATATCTGCTGCGGATCTTGCTCGTGGTATAAAGTTGAGCGATGTGCAGTGGGACCCATCGAGTCATCAAATTGTCTGGCTTGAGGGGCACGGCCCACGTGGTATCCTCTTCGCTTACGACCTTGAAACAGAAGAGAAACGTCGATTGACTCCTCCCTCTTTATCTGTTGCTGCGGGGGTGGGTTATGGAGGCGGTGATTTCACCGTTTCTCGCGGTTATGTTTACTTCGCCGTCGCTAAAAAGTGCCAATGGGCCAAGCAAAACTTGCGCAGCCTTGAAGTCGAAACTCTAA
>CAZBDM010000747.1:0-359 GCA_964490675.1 uncultured Oligoflexales bacterium | reverse complement strand
CCAGATAAGTCTCGCGACCCCGAGTCATAGCGGCGATTGGATCGCCTACGTGCATCGCGATCGAGATGCTCAGGACACCATCGCGATAGTCGACGATCATGGTGAGTTGTGGCCGCAGAAGTTTCACCAAGGTTTGGACTTTTATCGCTCTCTTGCTTGGAGTCGAGATGATCGACACTTCTTATTTGTGGGCTGGGATCATCCGCATATGCCTTGGGATGAATCCTATCTTTATTTAGCTAAGGTCGATGACGATCACTCTCATCCGCGCCTCAGAGAAGTCAAACAAATTGCTGGCGGTGAGGGACAGGGGATCTATCAGGCTGAATTTAGCAAGGATGGCCGTGGCATTTATTTTA
>CAZBDM010000746.1:0-1995 GCA_964490675.1 uncultured Oligoflexales bacterium | reverse complement strand
CGAACTTCGAATCCGTTGATATTAAGGACTATTTTCAAAAAATTTCGGATCCCGGATTTATGCGGGCTCTTCGCGTTTACCGTCAGGGTGAAGAGCAAAGCGACCCTGAGATTTGCTATGCACCATATCTTGACGCTTCCAAGGCCAACCGCCGAATTGCGTGGCGCGGTAGTCATTGATCGCATCGACGATTTCTTGTTTGGTATTCATAACAAAGGGTCCATGTTGGACTACAGGATCGCCGATCGGTCTGCCTTGTAAAAACAGCATCGAGGCCTCCCGCTCCTGATTTTCAAGACTTAGGGACTTTGTGGAATCGAGTTGAAAGCCCTGACCTGATCTTTCTTTCTTTCCACCAAGTATCACCTCGTCGCCTTGATGAAAGTAAAGTGTTCTGTTTAAGCCCTGGCTCGCTTTGGGTAAGATCAAGCGGCCCTTTTCTTTTAGGGTTATCAGCCAAATTGCGACCTCACCTTGACTGTTACTTGCCCAAGACTCGGGGGGGGCGTCGAGGGCTTTTTTACCGGCGTAGTCTCCCGCGATTATTTCAATCTTAGCGTTATCTTGTTCGACAAAGGGAATCTTTTCATTCCAGAACATCGTAAAGTGAGGTTTGGCAAACTTGCTGGCTTTTGGCAAATTAAGCCACACCTGGAAGAGCTCTAAAGGATTAGGACGATCACCTGCGACGAGCGGGAACATTTCTGAGTGTTGAATGCCAGCTCCAGCCGTCATCCACTGCACATCACCAGCTCCGTAGCGTCCAGCCGCTCCCAGTGAGTCGGCATGATCAACGAACCCCTCTCTAACGATCGTAACTGTTTCAAAGCCGCGATGCGGGTGCACCGGAAACCCTGGCACGCTGTCACCATGATACATACGAAAGCCGTCTTTTATCTGAAAGTCCATGCCGATATTGCGGCCGCTGAGATCAGCTTTTGGGGCGAGATCGTCTTTTCCTTCTGGGTAATGGTCCTTGTGGTAAGCGCAAAACAGGAAGGGATCTTGCGTCGGCCAATGAAAATCGATGGTAAAACGATGGTTGATCGCTTGATCGTCGGTTGCTTTGAATGCAGTCATGGCTTCCTTTCTTGTTTTGTCTTTGCTTCCGAAAAGACTACCGATGGCAGTGGCAAAAAATCCAAACGCTGCGGTGATCCATGCAAGCATGTTACGGCGAGAAATCTTCATAGTAGGCTCCTTGCTATGGAAGCCATATTAACACAATTGCGATGGCATTACTTTGGTTGCGCTAAACAAGTCACTCGATCATCTCGGAGCCATGATTAAGAGAGATCGCCGTCATCCAGTCGCTCAGTTTACGTCTGTAGAGGGAAAAATGATCAGAGTAATCACCCTGATTGAAATCAAGATCGATGAGACGGACGTTTCTGTGGCCGAGAAGGTTGAGTCGCGATTGCATCTTGCGTGATTGATCGAAGGGAATGTATTGATCTTTGACATTATGCATAAGGAGGTAAGGGATTTTTGGAAGCTGCTCAGCCCATCGAAGCGGGGACGATAACCAGACAGCTGTTTCACCGCGATCTTTGTAGTCAGGATGTCGTTCTTGTAAAGTCATCCTTAAGTCAGGTTGTTCGGCTAACAATGGGTAACTATCGGCAACCCCTCCAAGGGTAATGACAGCCGCGACCTTTTTGGTCTTTTTTGCCAAACGATAAGACATAATGGCACCCTCAGCCTCACCGAAGGAAAAAAGATGTTTCCCGTCAAATAGCTCAAGGTTATCGACGATTGCCATCAGTCGCAGCGAGTCGGCAATGTGATCGTCTTCACTATAGGTTGTGTCGATCAAATCTTCATCGCCATGTTGTTGAATGAGATTCAGATCGTCTGGTGACCCTCTTAGATCACTTGTGAAGGCAATGCCCCCGAGAGAGATGAATTTTGATAATTTCAAAAAAGCTTGTGATGTTGTTTGTGACTGGTCTCTTTTACCGCGTTGAAGAAATGTCGCGTGTAGGGGGACTAGAG
>CAZBDM010000745.1:0-2001 GCA_964490675.1 uncultured Oligoflexales bacterium | reverse complement strand
ACCGCGTACGCCCCTATTACGTCTTCCACCCCCACCTTGTCGAAGGTACAGAGCATTTGCGCATTTCAGTCAGACAAGGTATGGAAATTATGGATAGTTTAAGGGGAAATATTTCAGGTTTCGCCATTCCAACTTATGCGTTAGATACCCCTTCAGGGAAGATTCCCCTGACTCGTAACCATATTTTAGGGTTTGACGGAGACGATCTCATCCTTGAAGATTTACGAGGTGAAATTTGGCGCGAAAAGGGCGCCAACCTCCAACATTAAAGAGGCTTACATGTCCGAAAGCAAAGATCTCCCGCAGCTCCGTAACGAAATCGGTGCCCTCGACAAGAAGATTCTTGAACTGATTTCCGAACGTATTTGCCTGGCCAAGGAAGTCGGTCGTATCAAGGCGGAGCGCAATCTTCCGATCAAAGACTACCGCGTTGAAAAACACGTTTTGGAGCGAAATTTTAAGACAGCTGCAGAACTCGGTCTTTATAAAGAACTTACCCAAGAAGTCTCGCAGATTCTGATCAAATACGCCGTTCTCACCCAAGACGTTTACACAAGTCAGATACGTAAGTCGTCTTCTGAAGAGCATAAGTCGATTTTAGTGGTTGGCGGTCTTGGCGGTATGGGTCGCTGGATGAGTCAGTTTTTCCGTTCCTTTGGCCACGACGTCTGTATTTTCGACCCTGCCGGAGACTCAATGACTGCCGCTCAGAAAGCTCAGCAAGCCGTCACAGATGATTTCGATCAAGCTGTCACATCTGCAGATATTATCGTTGTTTCAACACCGATTTCAGTAACAGAAAAGACACTCGACGATATCATCGCGCTCTCTCCAAAGGCTCTCGTCTTTGACATTTGCTCCCTTAAGTCAACCATTGTCGATGCCATTGAAAGAGGACGACAAAAAGGCATTAACATCACATCTGTTCATCCGATGTTTGGACCGGAACTTGACCTTCTCGCTGGTCGCAACATCATCATCTGCAAAACAGACGACGATCAAATTACTAAACAAGCTTCAGAGCTTTTTAAAGATACGACAGCCAACATCATTGAGGTGCCTCTAGCTGATCATGATCGACTGATGGGGTATGTTCTCGGCCTTTCCCACATGATCAACCTTGTCTTTGCTCAGACTCTCGTTAAAAGTGGATTTAAATTTAACGATTTACTACAGATTGCCAGTACGACTTTTAAATCTCAAATTGATGTCGTTAAGCCTGTTTCAAATGAAAACCAAGATCTTTATTTCGAAATCCAAGTGGAAAACAGTTACAGCGAGTCACTCATCAACGCCTTTAAACAACAACTAGATGAGTTTTTAAAGACGATTAGTCAAAAAGATCGTAAACACTTCAAAGAATTAATGGAAAATAGTAAGCTTTATCTAAACGAAAAATAAGTTTAGGTCGGCTTAATTTGAAATTTCTTCTTTTCTTGTCTCTGCAAATAGCATTGTTGTTTTATTGCGGGGAAGTGACGGCAAAAGATGTCAACGCTTCTTACGCACAGGCACAGTTTGCTTATCGACAAGGAAAGTTCCGCGCTGCTGAAAAAATCCTTTTAAAAAACGTTCGTTTCCGTCCAGATCACTTTAAAAGTGTCGCCTTACTCGGAAACGCTCAGTATCACCTCGGTAAAATACGTAAGGCACGCAAGACATTTCTGCTACTCCCCAAAGATCGCATTCCAGCATCCGCAGCTTTCGCCTATGGGATGAGCTTTTATGCAGGAAAGGATTGCCGCAGAGCAAACCAAGGTTTTAAGAAAGTCTCCCGCAAAAGTAATTACCGCAGTCTAGCAAATTTTTACAGCGGCTCATGTTATCTACAAAGTAAACGTTATGCACTAGCCAAGAGGAAGCTTAACAATGCTAGAAACCTTCCAACTGAGCTCCTCTCATCAAAACGTTCGATGATCAGTTATATTGACCAACAGCTACGTCGGACAACTTCAACCGCTTATACATCGCAACCCGCGATCCCGGCTTACGCACCGACTT
>CAZBDM010000744.1:0-2002 GCA_964490675.1 uncultured Oligoflexales bacterium | reverse complement strand
TCTAGAGCGTATTAAAATGATCAAAGAGGGCAAGATTGATCTCAATAAAGTTGCCCCCGAAAATGAAAACGACGGAGAACAGAAGAAGAAAGATTCGATTCACTTTGTTGAGATTAGCGATCCTGTTCGCATAGAATCCCCCGAAGATTTAAAAGAAGTCATCAGACTTCACGAAATTTGGATGAACTCTGTGCTTGATCCTCGCAAGCAAATCACCGGAGGGCGAGCCCATCTTGTTCATGCAAATCTCTCCGGTTACAACCTTGAAGGCGTAAACCTTAGTTGCGCTAACTTAAAAGGTGCTAAGCTAATTAATGCGAACCTTACAGGTGCCAATCTCGCCCGGGCCAATCTTTCAGAAGCAGACTTGACGGGAGCCCTCTTAAAAGACTGCAAGTTGAAAGGCACAAAACTACATGGAGCCACTTTAGAAAATTTAAATTTAGACGGCGTCGATCTCAGTAAGGCTGAAATTGCTCCGATCATCTTGAAAAATCTTCTGCAACAAAACGATACAGAGTCGTCCGACGAAGGAGATCAGGAAAAAACAACAAGTGATTCCAATGAGATCGATACAAAATCGGAGCCGCAACTTTCATAGCTACTTTTCAGATGCCTTGCGTCTGTCTAACTCTTTCTCTATGAGAGTCAACTCGCGGGACATTTGCCCCTGTATCGATGTGTTTTCCTCAGCTCGCCTGAAAAGATAAGGCATGACTTTTTTCACCGGTCCGTAGGGAACGTACTTTGTGACATTATAACCGTAGTGCCCGAGGTTGAAAGATAGATTGTCACTCATACCGTAAAGTTGTGAAAAGTGAATCCTGTCGTCACCAACTGCAATTTTGAATTGCCTCATTTTCGCAACAAGGTTAGTCGTCGACTGTTGGTTATGAGTCCCAGCAAAAATACTGATTCTGTCAAGGTTCTCAACTGAGAAGTTAATTGCTGCATCATAATCCCGATCAGTTGCTTCTTTTGAAAGATGACACGGACTTTCATAGCCAAGAGATTTTGCTCTTTCGTGTTCCTTTTCGATGTAAGCACCACGAACAAACTTAACGCCGATAAAAAACCCCTGTTCACTGGCGATTTCAAAAAGATGTTTTAGGTAAGCAAGACGGTTGTGGCGGTACATCTGCAAAGTAGTAAAGACGACGGCCCTTTCGGTGTTGTAGGTCTGCATCAACTTTATCGTCAGATGATCAATAGTGTCTTGAATCCATGACTCTTCGGCATCCACCATAAGTTTAATACCGAGATCTTTTGCTCTTTGACAGAGCTTACCAATCCGTTCTTCGACTCGTTGCCATTCCTTTTGTTCCTCAGTATCGAGCGCTCGTTTTTTTTGAATCTTTTCCATCAGAGCAAAGCGCGCCATTGCTGTCATTTTGAAGACAGCAAAATGAATGTATGGGGATTTACCGGCAAACTCTATGGATCTTAGGATTTCTTGACAGCTTTCGTCAAAGTCATGCTCGCTTTCACAGCCTTCCGCCGCATAGTCAAGCACCGAACTGACACCGAAGCTACCTAGTTTTTCGACGACCTTTTTGCATGCGCTTAGGGAGCCGCCACCGACAAAGTGCTGATACATGGTCTTTTCGATAATGAAATCGATCGGAAGCCCTAGCCGCATAGCAAACTTTATCGATGCTTCTGAAAACTTTACAAGAGATGGTGAAGCGATCATTTTAAAAAGAAAGTGAGCCCAGTTGAGCGACAAATTAGAAAGATACTGAAAAGCAATGCGGGTATTTGAAAAATCAAGATTGTTTTTTTCTGGATGCTCAACGTTCGCCATCATTGTCTTCCCTTTCTGGCAATATCATTGGACTTAACAAGATCAACAAGAGGCTCTTTTTCAGCAACTTACAGCGTTTTCGCGACGCAATCTAAGACTTTTTTGTCGGAGGTGCAAGTCGCCTCAACGAGACCCACTCAAAAAGATGCAATTTACCCCACACCAACCATCGCTCAATCAATTAAATAATTGTTTTTA
>CAZBDM010000743.1:1499-2018 GCA_964490675.1 uncultured Oligoflexales bacterium | reverse complement strand
AAGGACTATTTTAAGAAAATTTCGGATCCCGGCTGGATAAAAGCAAACCAAGAAAAAAGCGGCTCTGAAGAGGTCGCTTTTTTCTTTCCCTTCAAAAGTGTTAACAAATAAAAACTCAAAAATATCAGTGTGTTGTCGCCGGTGTTAACTGGTTTTTCAAAGGCGATAGATCGTCTAATACTTGAATGATCGCCTGTCTTTAAGTTACCAGTCTTTGTGAAATTGGTTGTTGTGCTAGCCCAAGAAGAAAAGCATGGGACGAGTTAAATCATTCGTTCCTGCTTCGTATACATTTAAATTGATCACTCACAAGCATGACCTGTAAAGAGACTCATTATTTTTTAGGATTGCAAAGGAACGATTATGAAATTTTTGCTTTTAGGTATTTTTATTTCTGTGGTGGGCAGTATATCTGCCCAGGCGCAAACAGAAATACCTGCACGACAAATTCATCGACAGCAAACAGGCGACAAAGTCCAGGGTTTCAAGTGTATCAAAGCACCTTATAGTGCTTATCAC
>CAZBDM010000743.1:0-1489 GCA_964490675.1 uncultured Oligoflexales bacterium | reverse complement strand
CTTATCACTTGGCCTGCAGGAATTTATCGACTGGTGAAGTCACCATTGGCAGACTGTCTCGTTTCGAGTCGCCTTTCGTAAGCCAAGTAACTTACGGAGCGCGCATCATGGCCGAAACCATGGCGATCACCGATACCTACGAAGTTACTGAGACTTGTGACCTTTCAATCACTACAAATACAGACGCCAGTACAATGCAACTCGGTAAGATCGAGTCGATTCGATATAGCTGGGATATGAATCTTGAAGATATGAGACAAACCCTCATTGCCAGAGGAATTGCTGAAGAACAGGCTCAGTCGGAAGCTGAAAAGATTTTGATCGAACTCGAGCAAACCGCGACTAAATGTAATGTCAATAACTCTCGCCCGAAATCAGAGCGCGACAAGCGTGTTTTTACACTCCATGTAAAGAGCTTTACGACGCCAGACATCAACCTGGTGATTAAAACCTACGATTGGGATGCAGCAATCGATGGGTATGGAGGTTTAACTAAGCCCCTTTATACTAACACTGAGCAGAAAACAAAGATCGATGTACCTCTTGAACAACTTCCTGAAACGCTCAAGGAAGGTCGTTTTTACATGGTGCCGTTCAGCAAAAATTTATTTTATGAAACTCCCGAAGGTGAAGTCTTTGTGCTTGGTTTTGGGTATTACCAGAGCGAGTCTGGACTTGAGAAATTTGACGGCTATATCGGTGCTTACTATTTAGAGATCCGGGCAAAAAACAAAACAAGGCTCGCTCAGATTGCTCAGGGGGAAGCAGCGGCGTTGACTCTTAACTCTTATCAAATTCCCGAATATGAGTTTTTATCGGTAGAAGTAAAAGGCGATAAAAATAACTTAGAGAGGGTCAAGCATATGAACCGCTTGCTGCAAAATATGCCGGCGCATGTCTTTCTTAATGATCAAGATTATGCTCTCTTTTATGCGGTAGCTGCAGTGATCGCTGATCCAAGAACAGATTTTGTCAGAGCGATCGTCATTGATGACAACAAAGAGGGTCAAGAACTGTTACGCGAGCGGGATTTTTCCGGTGTTGCGGAATTTTTTGAAGGTAAAAAGAGTGGTATGTCGATGATTCTTTATCCTAAGACAGTATCGGCAGATCTCGGTCATGGAACAGTGAATTTTTACGATAAAGAGGGTAACATAACGACTCTCAAATGGGATGGATGGGGGCCGATTAAATATGACATTGGTGTTTGGCTCAAAGGGGCCGCCAAGTCTCGTAGGTATTGGCATGATGAGACTAGAAGAATTGTCCATAAAGGCTTTTTACCGCAGCTAGGACTCCAGGAAGTTTACGGTACGGATACAATCATTCATTGATGCGCTCCCTCCACTAAAAAGCTCATGCTGTTGAAGTGGGGGATTCCTCAGCCATGTCCTAGTCGCTCTACCTTTGCGGTAACCACGTGATCCAAAGCAGTTGAGGGCCTCTTGCTTCCGTTCGACAAGAGCTTCTTTCGAGGTGAATGTAGATC
>CAZBDM010000742.1:0-2027 GCA_964490675.1 uncultured Oligoflexales bacterium | reverse complement strand
TGCTCTTGCTCACTCAATGTTTCGAGGCGGCTGCAGCCAGGGTTTTTGCGGTCATATTTCAAATCAATCGAGACAAGAGTTCTTTTGACATTGCTGACTCTCTCTTCGAGCGAGTAAGTGAAGCCACCGCTTGCTTTGCGGTAGACAGGTGAGACAAGGCTAATGATCTGCAAAAGATCTCTTTCGATCGTTGTACCGACTTCTGAGTCGCATCTGACATAGTCTTCGGGTTTTTCTTCTTCCTCCTCCGTGTCATCTTCTAGATCGATTTTTACCTCTTTATCCTCTTCAAAAATGACGCTTACGATTTGTGCTTGTCGATCCACCCAAATCGCCGTGTTTAAATTGCCGTTATTAACGACCTTACCGACACAAAGAGGAACTCCGTGGAGGCTAAAAAACCGGTCCTGTATCGATTTTTTGAGAGGGTAGGTTGATTGGACACGAAAAGAGCCGGTGGCGCTCAGACTCGACTTACCATGACCAGTGGCGCTTCTATTTTGAGAGGTTGTCTTGCAACCCAGCAAAAGAAAAATACAAGTGATCTTGATGAATAATGCCTTTTTCATACTTAGCTCCTGGTCTTATTCTAATCAGTTTGTTGAATGATGAGCAAATATTGATCCAAAATGCCCAATCATTACATGGAAAATAAAGCAATAAATATAGGTGGTTAGGTAACTAGCGAGAGGGGTCAATTGTCAAAAAATCAGACGTTGTCTAATAAATCGCCAGCGCTAGCTTGTAAGTCACTGAAAATATTTAATAATCTGCTGTAGATGTGTCAGGTTTAAACTGTGGGCCGAAGTTGTCCCCAGGTGATAAAGCCGCGTTATTGACTTAAAAGAGATTCGGACCAGGTTGATACCAATGGCATTCGCGTCATTCGCTTTCAAGAGGAAATGATTCTTGATCATCACGAAAGACTGCAGGCGCTCGCTATTCAAAAGAGCAGAAAAATAAACGACAAAGAAGGAAAAGACAAAGACAACATGATGCTTGGGAAATGCAACATGGTCTTTAGAGCTGTATTCATCAAATAAGGAGCAACTATTTCATTATTATTTGTTGGTTATCGGCTCCTTGCGATATAATCAAGGGTAGCAACATAATCATTGAAGAAAGTCATTTGAGTTTGAAAGAAAAGATCTTTTCTTGCTGTCTTGTCTTAATGCTACCATTGCATGCGCTTGCTGATGATTGCTATGATACTTTGTTTGCTACTCTTAAAAGACTTTCTTTTCTTGCTTCTCCCCAGGTACCTCGTGACCATCCTCTTTTTCAAATTAGCTCGAGAGTTGACGGGAAGAACTTGATTACAGATGCGAATGGTTACTTTGGAACTATGGAAGAAATCCAAAGAGATCTTATGCGTTTTTTCAAGGCAAACAGCAATCCACCTGCTGATGGTCGACGTTATCTTAATGCAAAGCAAGCTGTTTACTTGCATAATTTTGTCAGAAATCACCCGATCGTGGGATTAAAGAATACGCGTGAAGTGTATGATCCAGAAGGTTGTTTGGGATTCTGCTTCGGACGAGCGACGGTCAATCACGCCGAAGCTGTGTTACTTGGAATCGATCCTCAATCGATTTTTAAATTTTGGGTTGCTGGCCCGATGAAAACTGATAGGGTCTACAATCCTCATTACTCTGTTGAATGGGATTTCCATGTTGCGACTCTGTTCAAGACAGCTGAAGGAGAATGGTTGGTTCTTGATGAGTTTTATGAAAGTCCACTAACTGCAATAGAGTGGATGGAACTGCATCAAAGTATAGCGGAAAGAGATTACCGCCTGCTGTTTTATGTCAGTGAACCAACCCGTTTTGAAGTCGATACAGATAGAGTTTATAGTGTAGATGCTTTTTTCTTCGATCCCCAATTTGAAACGATCAACCGTTATCACTTTGATTACTTCTCAAACTTGCCAAATCAATCCCTGCTGGATCTTTTTCCTAACGCGCGCCCAGCTTCACAGAACCCCTGATAAATCCCGGATTCGAATTTCTTCTTTGCAATATCTTGCT
>CAZBDM010000741.1:0-2030 GCA_964490675.1 uncultured Oligoflexales bacterium | reverse complement strand
AGTTTTATGCTGTCAAAAAATCCTATGAGAAATCCGGGCTAGTATAGCGACAATATCTTCTAGGTCCCCAGCAGCGTGCAGTTGTCTATCGCGTGGGATGGGTTTTCCTATCATTGAATGAAGATTAAGTTTGATGCCATTAAGAATATTGCCAAGGTTATGTCTAATGTTGTCATCATCGATATTTGCTGCTGGCATAAGATGAGGACTGTTCTCGTTAAAGCGTACATGTTCAATACCCGAATGAGGGTAGATATTATTTCTGGGGTCTCTCATCGCAGCTTCTCTTAAGGTTTCGATGAGTTCTTCCGGATCGTTTTGAAAAAACATTCTGATATGCGGCTCTGCTGCTGTGGACTGGCTATGGATATAACTTGAGGTGGGATTGACTTGCACCACTTCAGCTCTGCCGGCGCTATTTCCGACAAGTTTTATTTCTCCCCCCCAAAGGGTTCTTCCGAAGTCATTTCCTAAAAGAAGGACTGAGTGATTGGTAAGCAGGTAATCTCCGATAGCGAGATACCTATATTCTTCAAGGGCATCCTCGAATAACACGCCGGTTGCATACCTCACCTGACCGGGTGCAAGCTTCATCGCTTCCATATCGCTAAGGCTCGCTCTTTCTACCCTCAGAGTCCTGGCCATAATCTGAAGCGCACAGAGATCTTGGCTGGCGCCAAAAGACGTGCTTGAAAACAACACGATTAAAGTGAGGGTGAAGATGAAAGGCAGCGGACCAACTCCAGAAATTTAATAATGCTATTTCATTCATTTTAGTCTTCCAGCAAGGGCTTTACAACGGCTCAGATGACGATGGGGGGCATTACAGTTGGAGCGATAATAAAAATAGCGACGAGTAGGTAAAACATGGCTTATTCCTTTTGTGCAAGTCTGAAAGTGATTCCCCGGGTGAGCCACGTAGGCGATCCAGGGCAAATCCTTATGAGCAAGGGGTATGCCAGAAAAACGCCTCAGGGCATTTTAATAAAACAGTCGTTATTTCGACTTCTTGTGACTAATGGTGTTTTGGAAAATCAATTTAAAACATTGCGCAGAAAAAATTTTGGCTTAAATTCCGGCCACTCGATTGGCTTAAAATCTGACCGGACTGCCTGCGGAAAGCACATTATTCGACCGATAAGCATTCACTCGCTTAGAGTCACAATGTCATTGGTCGACAAGAATGTCTTCCCTTTTAGTCAGCTGTGCACGCTGAGGTGGTGCTGAGGGCCCTTAAGTTACGATCTCATGAAAACTTTTTAGGGGGTATGAAGGAGGTGGCAAGGATAAGGTCGATTACGACCTTTCGTCAAAAACGCTCAAGCCCGCTGCTGACTTTGTCTTGCGGGGCATGTCGATGATTTTAAGAGAAAGGCGCGGGGCGCCTTTTGGTCGGTGGAACGAGCGAATGCTGTCCTCATCTTAGCGTTTCCTTCTAAGGAGTAATCTTTCACAATGGCTCAAAACTGGTTTTAAGGTCTCTGTCACTCTCGTAGTTGTGTTTGCCAACCCTTGTCTTACAGAAGCAGTGGTGTCTGCGATCGAAGCTCTCATTTGTCCCGCGCCCTCGATGAGTTGCGGTACCCAATACTTTCCTCCCAGGTAGGTCAGAGCCACATAGATGGAATAATGAAGCTGAAGATCTAATAGTTTCATGGTTGCTTCGCCTGCACCCGAGGTAATAAACACGTCGGTAACCGTAGTGTAAATATCTCCGTAGAGGAGGAAGTAAAGTAGAGTTGTACCTAGAGCTAAGAAGAGAAAGCTATTAATACCCATAGAGAAGAGACGACTTTCCTGGGTCGGCACAGGTGGGTTGGTCATCAAGTGTATGGCTAGCTGTCTTGTCAAAGAAACATTGTACAGACTGGGCTTGACATCAAATTGGCGCGGCAGGTCCACACCGGCAGCCTGAAACAGGGATTTGATGTATGTAATGCCTTCTTCGATCAAGGCTTGGTCATTAGTTTTGATCCCCTGCACAAGAAGAAACACCGATCCTCTGATCGTCCCTAGGTTGATGTCTTTGA
>CAZBDM010000740.1:0-2038 GCA_964490675.1 uncultured Oligoflexales bacterium | reverse complement strand
GTCTGATAGGGTGATGGGATGCGTCGATTTTACCCACTAATACTGCGGAAGAGCCAAATTTTAAAGGGAAGGCGCAGCATTATTTCACCCTATTCTTAATCTTGTTGTTGAACGCGACGAATGATTTCACTAGTAGAAATTCCAGGGACAAGATCGATAGTTTCCACTCTTCCCCCTCGTTTTTTTACAGAAGCTCCACCTACGATGTCCTCAACCTTATAATCTGCACCCTTGATCAAAATATCGGGTTCGATCTCTTCTATCAACTGAGCAGGAGTATCTTCGTCAAAGGCTACGACAAAATCAACACAAGCGAGTGATGCAAGCATGCGCATACGATGTTCAAGAGCTAGAATCGGACGTTTTTCTCCTTTTAAACGCTTAACAGAAGCATCGCTATTAATACCAACAATAAGGCACTGACCTTTACTACGCGCTGCTTCGAGGTACTCCACGTGACCGACGTGTAAGATATCAAAACATCCATTGGTAAAGACGATATCTTTCTCACGAAAGTGCTTGGATTGCCGCAGATCTATCATCTTATTGAGACTAACGATTTTGGTTTTAGAGGCAAATTGAGGGAGAAGGGTACGACTATCAGAAATTGCCGCTTCCAATTCATCTTTAGAGATTGGTTGGGTTCCCCATTTCTCGACGACGACACCTGCTGCGAGACTTGCTAACTCAGTAGCAACTTGAAAGGAGCTTCGGGATGCTATGCTTAATGACATGATCGCAGCAACTGTATCGCCTGCACCAGAAACATCAAACACTTCTTTTGCCTTTGGTCTCTGACTAATGACAGGGGCATTTGCCTCCCTCGGAACAAGGACCATACCTTTTGGGCCCATCGTTACGAGAGTATCGCAAAGATTATATTTTTCTTGAAGTTTTCTACCAAGCTGCTCGCCACTCCAGCCATCCGTCGGATCGAGACCTAAAGCCTCACAGGCTTCTTTTTTATTTGGAGTGATTAAATCGACGCCCTGATAGCGCGAAAAATCTTTACCCTTCGGGTCAACGATCGTCGGAATCTTTTTGTCTTTTGAGAGCTTTATGATCTTTTTTAAAAAAGGCTCGGGAAGTGTCCCTTTACCGTAGTCACTGATAAGAATCGCATCACAAGATTCGGACTTTAATTGAGTAATAATCTTCTCTTGGGTGTCTTCATCAATGGGAGTGATTTTCTCCCAATCGATACGAATCATTTGTTGGTGTTTTGTCGTTACGCGGGTTTTTTTGACGGTCGGACGGTCTTCAAGGGCGACAAGTCCGTCTGTTTGCATACCTGCCTTGTCGAAAATCCCCTTCAAGCTCTCGGCGGCATCATCCCTTCCCCAAATACCGAATAGCTTGGCTTGCCCTCCGGCGAGTTGAATATTGAGGGCCGTATTTGCGGCTCCACCGGCGGTTACGTGGTTACCTGTCACGAGGACGACAGGAACCGGTGCTTCTGGAGAGATTCGACTGACATCTCCATCAAGGTACTCGTCTAATATGATGTCGCCGACAACAGCAACACTGACCGTCTTACGACCTTTTAACCAGGGTAAAACACTTCTATTATGGTCCAAACTTTAGCTTCCCTTTACTTTTTTCAACACTTGCGGATAGCTTTCTTTCTTATCATAGACTCTCAGTGATGCCTATGATGGTTCGTTCTCTGACGATCATGCCAGTTTTTTGGCAATCCGTCACAGCTTTGACAGGCCAGCGACAATAATACGGCAAAAATGATCAAGGAAGGTAATTTTTCCTACTTATCTGAGCATAAATTACTGGCACAGTAATTGCTTATTAACTTTCGAACACAAATCAAACTCATCTTATCGAAACCATAACAATTGGTGGCCTGACTTATGAAGAAGTGGCTATTGCCCATTTCATTGCTATTTTCATGCCTTTTGCCTTCCTCGGCAGAGTCACGTGGACGGTTTTCTCAACTTGCTTTGAACTTTAATAGCGAGCGTCAAATCGATTACACGACTGACCTGAACGAAAACACCATTACAATCTTCTTTAAGAACACAAACCC
>CAZBDM010000739.1:1043-2045 GCA_964490675.1 uncultured Oligoflexales bacterium | reverse complement strand
CAAGCGCAGCCCCTTGTTCGCTGGCAGCAAACTGCTGCCAAGACTGAAAAGAAAGGCTGTCACCTGACCTTTTTTGGCAAAAGGCGGCAAGCTGCTGACAGAGACGACAAGATCCATCAAAGATGACAAGCATAAAACACCTAAAAAGGATTTGGATGAAACTCTCCTCTCTATTCTATATGATCTCAACAACACTCACCAGAAACGTGATGAAAGAGACATCCGGCCGGGTCCTGTTAAACATATGACAACTGTGCCGATACGAAAATTAAAGGGGGGAAATCCTAATGGTACGTCTTTTCAGTCAAGCAACTTTCGCTTTTACAGTTTTTGTCGTTTTACAAACTAAGGCTTTGTCTTTTGAAAACCATGACCACTTTTCTCCTTTTATGTTAACGGAGCATCCGGATATTAGCTCACTCCTAAAGGACGCAAAGACATTCACCACTGCGCTTGGCGATAGCCAAGCAAAAATTCATGTTATCGAGTACCCGCTGAACCCCGCTTACCCTTTTTATACCTTCATCAGTGTGCACGCTAACGAAAAGACGTCGCTCGCTGCTGGCAAAGAGCTGATCGCAGAACGTGGCGGCCGCTTGGTAGTGGTCACCAATAGTAACGAACAAAGACTTGCTTCTTTCAAGTCGAATGGACGTCAATATTACTTCGACCCTAATCGTATGTTTTCAGAAATGGGCGCGCGTAAAACTCTCGAACGTTACAACGACCGAAGAATTAGCCATGCGGTCGTAGCCGACTTAGTCAGCTTCGGCAAGAAAGTGATCGAGAAACTCGGCTTCGAAGATTTTAACGATGGCCCTCAATTAGTGATCGCCCTCCACAACAACACCGAGGGACGCTATTCGATTCTTAGCTATCTGCCTGGTGGCAGTGAAGAAGACGCTGCGGCCGATGTTTTTATTAATGAATCGCAAGAAGGCATTACCGTTGATCCAGATGACTTCTTCTACATGACAAATCCGGCTCACTTTGAATTTTTAA
>CAZBDM010000739.1:0-1033 GCA_964490675.1 uncultured Oligoflexales bacterium | reverse complement strand
ACTGATCTCAAACTTAACTCTGTCGTTCAAGATAACGATACGGTCATCGATGATGGATCACTGTCTGTTTACCTTGGCGCTCGTGATAAAGATTACATAAACGTCGAAGCACAGCACGGCCATCGCACCGTACAAGAAGAGATGCTCTCTAAGATTTATGAGTTGCAAGAGGAGGAATAGTGAGCCGCCCTTAATAATTGTTCGAACATCTCCGAAATATGTAGACCAAAACCGAAAATACACCTTCGAGCGTTAAAAATTTTGTTTTTTAAAGTCGATAATGATAACTCCTTAGCGTTTGACCTTTCTATGTAAACGTTACGAGGAGTTTTAAAATGAGAAGAGTTCTCACCTTAATGATGACCTCAGTAATCTCTGTCCCGGCCATGGCCGTAGGCAACTACGCAGCCCTAGACAGCGATGAAATGGCGAAAGTAAAAGCAGTTTTTGAAGAAGCTAACTACTGTACCCGTCTCAACAACTACGACGAAGCTGCCGCACAAGAGACCGAAGACATCGCAACAGAGATTACTGCAGCACTTGAGGCTGCCTGGACTTATTCTTCAAATCCAGACGGATCAAATCAAGATGAGCTGAAACTTATCGAAGACGCCAGATCTAACTTTTACATTCCCTCATCTCTTTCTAGTTTCGACAGCACCGCATTCGGCTCTTCCTGTAAATGGCGCCTAAAAATAGCAACATCACTGGTAGTCGATCCGAAAATAGAGACGATTTCAAATGCAGGATATGATTATGCTCATGTGACAAAACTAGCCAGCATGGCCATTTACGAGATCGAAGGCGAAGTCGACCCAGAAGATACCGTTGCATATCGCATCGAAGATAATGTTTTAAATAACCTTGCTCTTTCCTATCTCAATCTAGCAGTCGCGCGCCTTAATCGTTACAGCTATAGCGACTATGGCAAAGATCTACTGGCAAGAAACCTGTCCAACATGGATGAACTCAATGCCTTTGCACAAGCCTATCCTTCCGTGAGTGGGGACTACCTTGACGTGCAAAAACAACT
>CAZBDM010000738.1:0-2056 GCA_964490675.1 uncultured Oligoflexales bacterium | reverse complement strand
CAAACAAGTCTAGCAGACTTTTTTCCTACATTTTTTATTCGTATTTTAGCATATATTACATTTTTATGCTGTAAATCCTACAAATATGACTTTTGGAGAGCGTTTAGCACTCGTGCGTAAGAGAAAAAAACTATCCCAAGCTGATGTTGGTAAAATGATTAACATCAATGGAGATGCCTATGGAAGATATGAACGTGGAGAAGTAAAACCTACGATTGAGATGGCGACTAAGATTGCTAATGCTTTGGAAGTCTCTTTAGACTACTTGGTAGGTAAAACCGATCTTGAGTTAGATAATGATTTATTGCAGCGATTGGAGGACGTTTCTAAGATGTCTGACAAAGATAAAGATTATGTTTTTACGCTGCTAGATGCCTTTATTGCCAGAACTAGACTTCAAGGTTTAGTCTGATCCAAGCTAAAGTTTCTAACAAAAAAAAGTGAGATGTTCTTTTCAAAACACCTCACTTTTTTATTTGTGCATTGAGGTTTACACCTCTAATTGCTCAACCTCTTCCAGAGTTAATTTAGTAAAACGTGCAATTACTTCATTAGCAATTCCCTCACGTTTCATCTCTTTAGCAATTGCTATTTTCTCTTTGTGAACTTTTTCCTCTACCTGCTCCAAGCCCTTTTTAACACCTTTTTGGTACAGGCTATCTTTTTCTATATCATAGGTAATTGGCATAGTCAATAATAGTTTTGTGGTGATGCTTTCCAGATGACGAAGACGGGAAAGTACCAGCAACTGGTTAATGTAACGTTGTAAATCTGAGGGTTGAGTCGTCAACTCCTTCAACCGCTTTACTATTGAACGTAGGATCTTCTCCGTTTGTTCCATTTTATAATTACTCAATAAGGCTAATAGAACAACCTCCGGAACCTGGCTACTTAACAGCTCTTGAGCAGATAGCATTTGTAGACTAATGGTATCAAAACCCGTAAATACACTAGCTGACGGTAATTCCGACTTCATCGAAGAAGATCCTTCTCCCAGATAAATTACCACATGTCTAATCGGTAAATCATATTTACGCATGATTCGACCGTGATATTCTTGCATTCGCAATAGCATCTTAGGATCGTTCTTTGATTGGAATTCCAGATGCAATAACCATTCTTCTTGATTTGACAGCTGTACTTGATACAAAAAGTCTACTTCCCGTTCGGAAGTTTTCACCAGCTTACTCGGTAAAGCTTGGTGTGTTACGATTGTTAAACCTAACTGCTGCTCAATCAAAGGTAAAAACAGATGCTCGGCATTTTCCCGAAAGATCCGATCATAAACATTCCCCTTTTCCTGATTCTTTTTTCCTTTAGCCATGAGGCAAAGCTACAAAAAAATCAACAGTGAGCAAAGATGGGGCTGGCGTAGCGCAGCGAAGACAGGAACATCTTTGAGAACTGATATAACAATCGTCTACTAACCAACTTCAATTCCCTAACCCACGAAAATCGCCGCAGACAAAAGAGGCGAACAAAACCCTTTGAGCCTCTTTTGGCAAGGCCAAGCCGATAGGCTAACGAGTGTTGGCTGTGACCGCAAGGAAACAACGACCCGGAGGATCAGAGAGACCAAGCGAACAACGACCAAAAGGAAAGAACGACCAGAGCTACGCGGAGGAAGTGAATGACTGGCGGTGAGTGACCGAGAGCGCGCCGTGCAGGATTTGTGCCAAAGCACAAAAAGGGCGGCGATAGCGGATGGAAAGGAAGGTGGTGTGGAAAGAAGGCGACAGCCTGACCACGCCATACCTGGGAACCTGCGATCATAAAAGAGCAGGTGAACCAGGCAAGGCCCACCAATTTTTTCTTTCAGTTGAAGTAGCAGAGCGAATTTCAACTGAAGAAGAAAATCATAATCAACAAAATTGGGCCGCAGCTTGACTGACCCAGCGGGCCGCATATAAGTGCAGGCGAGCCAGATAACGCAGCGTAGCGAGGCTATATGGCAAGTAGCCTGCTGATGCCGAGACCGCATGTGAAGCCCATTTTTGGTGACAGAGTGAGTCGGGCTGCTTGCACTGCAACAGGGCCGCACGAACGGTGCCTGCAT
>CAZBDM010000737.1:0-2057 GCA_964490675.1 uncultured Oligoflexales bacterium | reverse complement strand
GAGGAGGCCGATTCGAAGTGACAACGCCGCAATGAGGAGTTTTTCACGATCGACGAAATATAGATTCATTGTTAAAATTTTGGAAACTTACCTTTAAGTTTCTTTTTCAGTTCGTCCTTGGCTTTTGCTTCCGCCTTTTTCTTTTCTTCTTCAGCTTTTTTCTTCGCTTCAGCTTGTTTTTTCTTACGCTCTTCTTCGGCTTTTTGGGCTAACTCTTTTTTCTTAGCAGCTAGTTTCTTCTTGTCATCATCAATGCTTCCTCCAAGGAGTTTTTTCTGCAGCTTTTCGACTTCCTTCTTGACTTCTTTGTCGAGGAGATCTTTTGAGTTGGCATTGAAATTATTGCTTAAGGCCGAAAAGTCTACAGCTGTTTTTGGGCTTGAAGCTGTTCCAGAAAGATTGGCGTTAAGGGCAAAGTTGTTATCCTTATCAAACAGTAGTTTGGCATAAGGACTCTGCTTTTGCATAGAGGCTTTGAAGTCTTTTGAAGCGACAAATTGCGTTTTTCCATCGAGAGTGGCATCAAGACCAACAGACCCGTTAGTGATGAACTCTCCAGAAGGAATTTTGTTTCTAGAAAGGAAATAAATGCGACCATCTTTAATCTCAAGTTCACCAGCAACATCTTTAAGGGACGTGTCGGTCTTCAAGTGTTTTGCGATGTCAATATTTTGAATGCCGGAGTATTTCTTCTTTAACGAATCAGCGCTGAAGTTTTTTGCTTGTGGAGCTTTTGCCACGATCGGGTTCTTAAGAAGAGCAGACACCTTATTGATGACATCTTCCCCAGCCTTAACAATAGAAAGATTCGATATATACTTGTTGGTCTCGCTGCCGATCGCTTCTGCAACGCTTGCGCTATTGAGTTGACCATCAAGAAATTTAAAACTGCCTTTTCCATTAAGGGTTTTTGACAACGTCGGCATGGTGGTGCCCGTACCTGCTAAGTTCAAATCAAAATTAGCTCGTCCCTCAAGGGTCTCTTGATGCTCTGGTGCGATAATGGCGATAATTTCTTTGGTTTGAATGCCCGACATTTCAAATTTTCCGTTAAATGTTATTGGCTTTGGATCGAGCTTCACCTGACTCTTTGTTAAGATGCGACCATCAAACATATCGAGAGAAAAACGTGCGAGATTAGCGGTTAGTCCTCTCTGACGAAAATCGACAATGAGATTTTTAATCAGAAACTTTTGAAAGTTGATGTCAGCCATCGTCACGAGAGTATTAAAGTTTGCGTTTCTAATGAGATCTTTTTGCTCCTCGCTAAGCGAAAAATCTTCTGCTGGCTTGTCTTTGTTGGAGGATTTTGACGCTGTAGCCACGGATTTTCCTGCTTCTGGCTTTTGTGAAGCTTTGTCAGCTGTTTTTTCTACTGGCTTTTGTTCTTTTGATTCCTTCGGTAAGAAAGGGCCGACAATTTCATCGAGATCTAGTTTGTTACTCGTTACGTTTAGGCTTCCCAATGGTGCTTTGGCATTGTCGATTTTAAGGGATACGTTGAGATCTGATTGACCTAGTTTGCTGTCGAACTGACTGACAACACTAAATTTAGAAAGATCGGAGACCGGCCCTCTGACTTTCGCATCGAAACGTAAATGCCCGTTCATAAGCATCGATTTATGCTGAGGAAGGATTTCACCAAGAGTCTTTAAATCTTTCTGATCAATGGTAAGAAGTGCATAAGTATCTAACTTTTCAAAGTCTTTGATGTCAGCCTTAGCGCTTAGATTCAGTTGTTGAAGGACAAATTTGAGGTCTTTTAACTGAAAACGGTTGGGCTCAAAAACCCCGTCGAAAGAAAGATTGAGAGGCACGCCGGAGGGTTTTACGAATGCGTCTCTGACATTGATTGCGAGGTCATCGTAAGACAGTTTACCGTTAAACTTAGCCGCTTTAAACTCTGTTCCTGAAATATTCACCTGGCTTGTGATGTCCATTTTTACCGGGCCATCGATCTTGATTCCAGGTTGGGAAACGGCGATTTTAGTTGAAATAAGTGTCTTAATATCCCGCTCGACGCCGATATCTTCGATGAGAATATCTAAGTCGGTTAC
>CAZBDM010000736.1:0-2066 GCA_964490675.1 uncultured Oligoflexales bacterium | reverse complement strand
CGCCACTGGAAAAGAAACATTTGCAGAAGATCCTACTGATCTGAATTCAAATTTATTACCAGTGAAAGCAAACGGACTAGTGCGATTTCTGTCAGAGTAATCCCGCGCGATTTCCGAGATGTGACCAACTCCAAGATTGATGATTTCAGAGTCCGTAGCATGACCCGCACCGCCTTTTGCTACACTTTCAAAAATTGTTTCCAAAGCGCTTCCAAGAAAAACAGAAAAAATACTCGGCGGAGCTTCATTCGCTCCAAGCCTAAGATCGTTAGAGGGCGTTGATACACATGCGTTCAGAATGGGGGCGCAATCTTTGACGGCTTTAATAATGACCGCAACCAAAGCCAAGAAACGTAGGTTCTGGTGGGGTGTACGTCCTGGTTCTAAAAGGTTTTCGCCTTTTTGATTGGTAAGGCTCCAGTTGCAGTGCTTACCGCTTCCGTTAATACCAGAAAAGGGCTTTTCATGAAGAAGACACATAAAACCATGACGGTTAGCAACCTTGCGCATGGTATCCATGATCAAAGCGTTATGATCTGCCGCGATGATACAGTCTTCGTAGATGGGAGCCATTTCAAACTGACTGGGAGCGACTTCATTGTGGCGAGTCTTAATAGGAACACCCAAGCGATAAAGCTCCAATTCAAGCTCGTGCATGTATGCTTGCACCGAACTAGGAATCGATCCGAAATAATGATCTTCGAGTTCTTGACCTCTCGTGCTTGATGCACCAATCAAAGTCCTACCCGTTAATTTTAAGTCCGGTCTCTTGAGAGCACTATCTTCAGGAATTAAAAAATACTCTTGTTCTACCCCGAGCGTTGGTCTCAAGACTTTGATGTCGACATCACCAAGTAACTTTAAGAATTTATTTCCTGACAATGATAACGATTGCACCGACCTCAAAAGAGGCGTTTTGTTATCTAAACAATGACCGTTATACCCAAAGAAAACAGATGGGATACATAGGGTTCTGATCTTTCCATCTTCGACAATAAAAAGCGGCGAAGTCGGATCCCACGCTGTATAACCTCGCGCTTCAAAAGTACTGCGCATACCGCCGCTCGGAAGACTGGAAGCGTCTGGCTCACTTTGCAAAAGTTGCGAACCAGTGAACTGCTCGATTACTTTCAATTCCGAATGATTGGTATATTGAATCGCGATAAAAGCATCGTGCTTTTCAGCCGTGTTGCCGGTCATTGGTTGAAACCAATGACAAAAGTGCGTTGCACCCATATTGACAGCCCAGTTTTTTATAACTTCAGCAATCGCATTGGTCGTTTGGCTAGATAGTTTTTTACCTTGTTCGAGAGTCAGAACAAGATTTTGAAAGGCTTCTTGCGGGAGCTTAGCCCTCATGTCACCAAGACCAAATGTTAGTTCCCCAAAAAACTCAGAGACCGGTCTGCCAAACTTTTCTGATTTGAGCTGATTGTCTTGGTTAGGCGCGGCAACTGCCGGTCGTTCGGAGAAAACAGTCATGTTAACCTCTTACAGAATCAAACGACTCTGAAAAAACATCTCTCCTCCAAGAATCGTGATAGCTAAGTCAAATTAGCATGTTAGACTCTTAGGGGGTCTAGGATAGAATAGCCAAATTTAAGAAAATATCAAGGAACTTCTGGCTGTGAAGAGCGAGCAACATTGACGCGACCGAACGGCCCTTCGTAACTGATTAGTTTTGAGAGTCGAGGATCAGACAGCACCCTTTGGAAAGAATAGACCTTGCCATTTATCACCACCCACTTACTGACCAGTCTTATGCCGTGGCTGTAATCTGCGTAATAATCGCCATGAACGAGACTTAAAGGTTGAATAGGGCGGCCGTTCGGACGATGCCAGCCATAGATGGCAACCCTGCCGCGACGCCGCAACAGCCTTTTCGTCAAGACGACATCTTTCTTATGGCCAGCAATGATTTGCCCTACCTTGGCTCGAGAGGTTTGAGCAGCAACGATTTGATGATGACGAAGGTAATAGCTGTTAGTGACCATTTGTGGCCCTGGTGGAAGCGGTTTGGGGCTGAGCTTAAGTTTCGCCTGATGGTAGATCATATCGACGATTTT
>CAZBDM010000735.1:0-2077 GCA_964490675.1 uncultured Oligoflexales bacterium | reverse complement strand
GGCGTACGCGGTGGCGCGTTAGGGTGCGGCAAAGCTGCATCATCTTCTCTTTAGAGTCATTGACGCCTTTCAGAAGCACCGCTTGGTTGCCGATTGGGATACCTGCATCAGCAAGATTTTTTAAGGCTTGTTGAGCTTCTGGGGTCACTTCCTCAGCGCAGTTGAAGTGAGTATTGAGCCAGACAGGATGATATTTTGCAAGAATGCCAGCTAGTTTCTTTGTCACACGATAAGGCAGAGTGACTGGCGTACGAGTGCCAAAGCGGATCACTTCGACATGATCGATCTCTCGCAGTCTTGAAAGAAGCTGATCGATGGCTTTATCGGAGGCAATAAAAGGATCTCCACCGGTGACCAATACGTCTTTAATCGCTCGGTTTGAAGCGATATAGCTGATGCCGCGATCAATAATGCGACGATTAAAATGCAAACCACGCTCCTCATCGCGCCTTTTTCGAAAACAGTAACGACAGTAAACGGGACATAGCTGCGCTACACAAAAAGCCACGCGGTCCGGATAAACATGGACGACTTCTTTCACCGGTGAGTGGCCGACCTCGTCAAGGGGGTCACTTACACCCAGTTGATCAACCCGTTCTTCAATGAGTGGCAAAGCCTGCCGGCGTACGGCATCACTTTCGTTGAGCACCGCGAGACCAGCGTAGTACGGAGTCACACCAGCATGAAAAAGATGGTTGAGTTCATCGAAGCCGGCCTGTTCGGTGTCTTTGAGGCGAAAAATCTGACGAGCATCACGACTGGTTTTGATTTGGCGGTTCATTTGCCAGTGCCAATTGATGAAGGTTGCGACCGGCACTTCAAACTGTCTGGCAAATTTGAAGGTCAGAGAGTTTTCATCTTCTTTGAATTTAAAGAATTCTTCTGGTATGTCTTGATTGGTCGTTGTGTCGCTTTGCATATCAAACCGCCTTGTTTTGCAATGAGATGGTTATAAGAAAGGATCACCTTGTTTGTAAAGTCGTTGATTTTAGCCTCAGGTTCTCCTTTTCGGCGCACATTGATGGAAGAGAGTGGCTTAAACTTTTCTGTGCACACGACCGATGTCGACGAAACAGCGATTATTGCCGACTCAGTGGCAAAAATAGCCAGTAAACGAGCCATCGCGAAGGCCTCCGCGGTAGCCGAAGCTCACCGCCAATCAATCGTCATTGGAGCTGATCAAACCCTTGAATTTAAAGAGCAATGCTTCGACAAGGTGACCAGTGAAGAAGAGGCTCTCAGTCGCCTGAAAGAGCTTGCCGGTAAGACCCACTACCTGCATTCGGCCTATTGTCTTGTCTACCAAGATAAAGAGCTCAAGGTTCTTAAAGAAAGAGTCGTTTCTGTTAAAATGAAGATGCGAGCGTTAGCTGAGGAAGAGCTGCAAGGCTATGTCAAGACCGGTGAATGGCAGGGAAGCGTAGGCTGTTATAAAATCGAGCAGAAGGGCATTTGCCTCATGGAAGAGATCGGTGGCGATGCTTCTTCAATCATTGGCTTGCCGCTTATCCCTCTGCTTAAAGATCTGAGAGACTTCACGATCAACCCGCTCCTCAGCGCTGCGCCTCCGCTTACGGTAGACTAGGACAAAGATCTTTGATGACACCTAGTCGAACGTTAAAAACCCCCTAATTGCTGCGTTGTCACTTCGAATCGGCCTGTTCGTTGATCTTATGTAAACTGCGTCAGGCGATCTTGTGACGTCTTGCACTTAGATGTTTTGCACGCTCGACCGCATATTGCCAAGTCGTTGACGCATGAGATTCTTCTTTGCAGGACAATGGATGAGGCTTGAGTCGTAAAAGAATGCAGAACTCATTACTGAATGACTAGTATCTTAAAGTATTTCAATCGAATTTAACAATTTCTAAAAGTTTTTCTTTAACAGATTCGAGGTTTTTAAAAGGTTTTTCAAAAAAGTTAATAGAAGCGATTTCATTTAATTTTTCGACTTCTTCATCGGCATTAATGTGACCTGACATAACAGCGATTTTACAATTTGGATCTTGTTCAAGCACAGCTTTGATGACTTGGTGACCGGAAAAACCGGGCATTTTGATATCGGTTAAAACGATGT
>CAZBDM010000734.1:0-2085 GCA_964490675.1 uncultured Oligoflexales bacterium | reverse complement strand
ATGCTTTCGATACTGATAAAAAGACCTGTCTCGAAGCTGGCATGGATGATTTCTTATCTAAGCCCTTCAAAATGGACGATATGAAGCAAGCTCTCGAAAACAGTCGAGAACACTCTGATTCCAACAGAATCGCTGCGAAAATGTCTTGAATTGACACTCTCGATCAAGGTAGCCTTTAGCCTTAGTTTTAAGACAAGAGATCTTTTTAAAAGGCCGCAAGATGGGCAGCGAAATCCCCGAAATTCAATTTTCAGATGTCGAGTTTGATCAGTATAAACAACGTCTTCGCAAAGAAACAGCGCTGCTCGCTTCTTGGTTTAAAAATGGTTCATTACAAAACCAAGGAAAAACGATCGGCCTTGAACTTGAAACCTGGCTCGTAGATCATAACCATATCCCATCTGCATGTAACGAGACCTTTCTCAAAGATCTCAACCACCCACTGGTTGTTCCAGAGCTTTCTAAGTTTAATACTGAGGTCAATGCTGACCCATGCCAAGTCGATACTAATGTCTTAACGCAATTATTTGGCCAAATTTCAGATCTTTGGAAACTCATTCAACAAGCGAGCTCTAAATGTCAAAAGAAGATGCTTCTCATGGGTACTCTTCCGACGCTTAAAAACGATATGCTCAACCTAGACTCAATGTCAGACCTTGAGAGGTATCGAGCCGTCAACCAGCAAATTCTCAAACTCCGCAAAGGTAAACCTTTAAGGCTCGATATTAAAGGCAGAGAAGATCTCGATGTCAGCCATGACGACATCATGCTGGAAGCAGCAGGAACCTCTTTGCAGATTCACCTACAATCGGAACCCGATAAGGCTCACTCCTATCATAATGCTGCACTAATCGCATCTGCCGCAATCGTTGCTATCTGCGCTAATTCGCCCTTTTTATTTGGCCAAGACTTGTGGGATGAGACGCGTATAGCCGTTTTTGAAAAATCTCTGAGTCTTCCTGGTTTTCAAAATATCGATGGTGACATCATTCGTAGGGTCACTTTTGGAAGTGGGTACGTCCGTAGATCTTTACTCGAATGTTTTTTAGAAAATCTCGACTCCTTTCCAATTCTTTTAACCGTGATCTACGATGACGAAATTGACAAACTATGTCATTTGAGGCTGCATAACGGTACCATCTGGCGTTGGAACCGCCCTATTGTCTCAAGAGACAACACAGGATTCTGTTCAGTAAGAACAGAACACCGCACTCCCGCTGCAGGCCCATCAATTGTCGACGTGATTGGCAATATTGCATTTTATTTAGGAGTCGTTGAAGGGATCACTGCTATGGAAAAGCACGCTGAAGACCTTCTACCTTTTAAGAAAGCTCACGATAACTTTTATGCTGCCGCAAAGTGGGGTCTAGATGCTTCTGTTCACTGGTTTGGGGGCAAGACGATGCGCCTCTCGGAACTCTGCCAAGAGGAACTCCTGCCGCTAGCAAAGAGTGGACTTGAGAGGCTTAATATTGATCAAAGCGATATAGATTTCTTTCTTTGTGAAGTCATTGGAGAAAGAATAAAATCTCGTCAAACTGGAGCTAGCTGGCAAAGAGCTTTTGTCGCAAAGCATGGAAAAAACTTTCCAGAACTGATAAAAGAATACTTCAATAATCAAGAGTCTGGAAAAGCTGTTTACCAGTGGCGCGTTTGAATCCCAGGAGTTTTTTTGATTCGGGTTTTCCGCTAAGTGCTCCGTTTAGTTTTCACCAGACATATTAAAGTACATGAAGGTACAACTGACGAGTCGAATCAATGAATCATTTTAATTACATAGAGGGATGGCCGGACTCTCTGAGCAAGATCGATATTTCTCAACTAAAGAGTGAACTTAAACGCCCAAGCCTTATCTATATCAGAGGCAAAAAAGACCCACCACTTTTTGTCTCTACCCTTCTTCATGGCAACGAGCATACTGGATTCCTTGCCATGCAGAGACTGATCAATCAATATCTAAATGTCGCAAAAGAACTACCAAGAAGCCTTTATCTGTTTCTCGGAAATATCGAAGCGGCTTCAGAAAACAATAGAAAACTATCTTTTCAGCAAGATTATAATCGTATTTGGAAAGGTGGTGATGGC
>CAZBDM010000733.1:0-2087 GCA_964490675.1 uncultured Oligoflexales bacterium | reverse complement strand
GTTCAAGGACGTCATCGATGACTTCGCCTTTTCTCTTCTGGCGAGGGAGCGCTTTTACTTCACAGTTTTTGACTTTTTGAATGGTGATGACATCGTTCTCGCCGTGGAAAAGCCTCTCCATAGCGATCATTTCCCAGAGCACTATGGCCAGAGCGAAAACATCGGTACGGGCGTCGACCGGTTTTGCCATGATTTGCTCAGGGCTCATGTAGGAGTATTTCCCTTTGACAATCCCTGGCTTGGTTTCTGTGCTCTTTGACTTTGCGTCTGCAATACCGAAGTCGGTGAACTTAACGTCACCTTCATAGCTCACCAGGAGATTCTGTGGGCTAATATCGCGATGGACAATTTTAAGAGGCTTGCCAGTGATCTCATCGACTTTTGTGTGGGCGTATTGTAATCCCCGCAGGACTTCCGCTGCAATGAAAAGGGCCATTGGAATAGGAAGTTGGATTTTTGCGTTTTCGCAGGCAACCAGGACTTTTCTCAGATCCGCCCCATCGACGAATTCCATAATTAACGCATAAGAACTTTCGACCTCTTCGAAGCCTTCGACACGGACGATGTTTGCATGCTGAAGGCGTTTGCAGATATGCGCCTCATCGCGGAACATTTCAATGTACTCTTTGTCTTGAGCATAGTGAGGAAGGATGCGTTTGATACAGCAGACGCGCTTAAATCCATCTTTGCCTTCTTGACGGCCAAGATAGATTTCAGCCATACCACCACGGCTGATACGTTCAACAAGAATATAGCGCGAGCCATCTGACATAAATTGTCCAAAACACCTAATTCAGTTCACAGAAATTCTGAGCATTGTTATCTTAAGATTTTTCGGTTTTTTCCAGTAAAAGTGTAGGATGATTGACTAAACTGTTTGAGGCAGGGTTTTCCTGGATGTTATAAAGTGGAAAATAATGCTAGATTACCGAGTTGTTTAAGCTAGCTAGGCAAGTTGTTTTTGTGGTGCGCAAAAAACGTCATAAAAACAAATTAATACAGTGGGTTACATCTATTTGAGCAGGGATCAAGTCATTCGAGGAATATTTTTAACAATCGAAGGTGGTGAAGGAGTCGGCAAATCTTCCCTGATTGAAAGCCTTTGCCAGTGGATTTCCGAGACGGAAAGACAAGTCGTCAAGACAAGAGAGCCAGGAGGAACGCTGATGGCTCAAAAGATCAGAGAGTTGTTTGCTCAACCTCCTGACGGTGAAGTTTTGACGATGCAAGCGGAAGCTTTTCTCGTCTCGGCTGCTCGCTCACAGCATTGTGCGCGTTTTCTTGCCCCACAACTAAACGATGGCAACATAGTGATTTGTGATCGTTTTGCTGATTCAACGCGCGTCTACCAAGGCTACGTAGGTGGTCTTGATGATGGTTTTTTGGAGGTTTTAATCAAAGAAAGCAGCTTTGGCCTCGAACCCGACTTAACGATCATTCTTGATTGTGATGTGCAGGTTTCAATGGCAAGGGTGCGCAGTCGTATCGAAGATCCTTCTGGTACGTCTCGCTACGATGAAGGGTCAAAGGATCTTCATGAAAAGCTTCGTCAAGGTTTTTTGGAAATTTCTCGGCGCTTTTCTGAAAGAACAGTTGTGATAGACGCAGCTCAGCCAGCCGACAAGGTTTTCGAGCAAGCGGTCAATGTGCTGAAAGAGAGGTTTCCCATTGGCTGAGCAACTCGACGATCCTCAAGCTCTTTGGAATTGGAGCGCTCTGATTGGTTACAATGATGCCAGTCAGCGAGTCATCAGTCTGGTTAACGAAAAGAGTTTACCCGCTGTATTGATGTTTGAGGGGAGAGAGGGAACCGCTAAAAGTCGTTTTGCAGCATCTGTTGCCGCGATGCATTTTTGTTTGGAAGGCAACGCTTGTGGCGTATGCAGTGAATGTCAAGCAGTGCTCAACGACCGTCATCCAGAAGTCATGCTTTTAAAAAGTGATCAACCTTCGATAAAAAAAGATCAAGCAGCTCTCATTCAAGAACATCTTAGTCTCGACCCGCAGTTTGACCTTTATCCCAAAGCGCGGTTAGTGGCTCGCATAGTGGTGATCGCCGATTGCGATCGGTTGACCCCCCAAGCCAC
>CAZBDM010000732.1:1833-2093 GCA_964490675.1 uncultured Oligoflexales bacterium | reverse complement strand
GTAGCCATTCAAAGGGAGTATGAGTTTGTTGTTCGAGTCTTCTGAAAGATCTTCGGTAATCGCACCATCAACAGTCAATGTACCAATTTTCGATCCAATTGGATTGATTCCAACCGGTTTATCTGGTGTCATTTGCCAAACCGATTCTGAAAAAGCGTAACCTTTATAAATTTCCCTAGCTCCTAACCATCCCCTAAATTGAGTCGAAATTTCCTTTAGTTGTATGTCATCATTAAGATATCGAGCAATTGCAGCTCTAA
>CAZBDM010000732.1:0-1823 GCA_964490675.1 uncultured Oligoflexales bacterium | reverse complement strand
AGGGTCGCAAGCCACTGTCGAAAATTCTTTTGCAGATCATCCGGAAGTTCTACGAGGTCTGCGGCGATTATGTAACCAAGAAGATTATACTGTAGACCAAATTTGTAATTTTGTTTCTCTGAATTTATTACTGATGAAAGGCCTTCAATGACTTCATCATAAAGAGATTTATCTCCTCTTTTCGCATAAACAATTGCTTTGGCCATAATAACGAAGTCTTGGTCACTGTCGTGTTCTCCAACCGAAGGGTTAGACAAACTGCGCTGTGAGACATTATAAAGATGATCCCATGCATCTCCACTATCTGGTAATGATTGTATTTCTTCCTTTGAAATCCATACACCAGGCTGGTTGAGGAGGAGTGGTCTTGTTGAATCAAATATATAAGCAAAGCGAATGATCGGATTAGAAGAAAGCCTGAGTGTTGCTGTATCTGAGTTTGGGTCTCCCCCTACGGTAATAATGACAGGGTCATCAGTTTGTCTCGGGAATTTTGCTTCGAAAGATCCGTCCTCATCTGGATTCAGTGTAAAGCGATGGACTGCTTGGATATCGATGCTGCCCTTGCCGGTAGTATCTATATCAGTGATGACAGATGATTCTGCCTGCCAAAACTCTAGTTTGATATTCGATACGCTGCTAACATCGCTTCTCACGGAAGCACTTGTCCCGGAAATAATTATTTCAGTTTGGTCACTGGTCAGCGCGAAGTTTAGAGCATTGACAGGATCGAAAAGATAGCCTGGGAATCCCTCACCTTCATCAGTAGGGCGTTCTGTTGTTTCTTTGTCAGATGTGCTTTTGGGAAACGAATCCTTTTCTTGTTTCGCTTGTTGTTGGGTTATTGAAATACCGCTACAAGCAGTAAACAGCAAGTAAAGCAGACTGGTTAAGACTGTCTTGTTAAATTTCGCCACCGATCCTCCTCGTCGTTGTCATATCGGAAACTCTTTCTACAAAGATAAATGCCCTCGCTTCGCTGTTATTTAGTTTAGTGATTATGGGTTGTTGACGTCCTCCTCCAGCTAAAGCAAAAGGTTTTTCGCCAACATTCTGATAAATTTTTGCTGGGTTTCAAAATAATCAAGCTGAAGTTGTAAGGGGCTGAATTCTTAAAGTATCTGAGAATTCATCTTCGTTATTTTCAAACCAATCTTTTTCTAGGAGGTCTTCAACAAGACCAAGTACATCTTTCTTGCGGCCATCTGACAACTTGAGTGATATTCCGACATACTCGCTTAAAGCAAGCGCAGCATGGCCGTGGGCATGAACCCTAGCGAGCCAGCGAGAAGCTGCTGCAAAAAAGAGTAGTTCTTTGTCAATTGAAATGAGTTTTTGCGTCATGTCGAGGAATTTTCCTATATTCATAAGGCGCATTTCAAGGGGTCTTTCAAGATCATAGGCGTCTTCAATCGCGAGAGCAACTTTATAGAGAAAGTCATTTTTTTTGGGTTTGAGTACTTTACTTCGTACTAGATACTTCATCGACTGAATCTTTTCCCCCCACGCTTTCTTTTTACCGGCTTTTGCCCAGAGAAAGGCTTCTACTAAATAACTTGTTTGATAGTGGGGGTTTCCGCGCTTGATTGTATTCACTAAAGGTTTGAGATCACCATTCAAAGAGAACTCACAGCAGAGCTTTTCCCATTTTTGCTCTAAACTCTGTTTTTCATTTATAAACTTACTATTTTCGATAGTACCGAGCTCGGCAAGTGCTGCAGCTGGTTGGCCCATTAGTCTGAGAGTTTTTGCCAATCCAAGACGGGCATTGATCTCTGATTCTTGCTCACTGGCATGATCAATGGCAAACAAATATTGTTTTC
>CAZBDM010000731.1:0-2099 GCA_964490675.1 uncultured Oligoflexales bacterium | reverse complement strand
ACAGACTACCCGTTTCCAAGATGACTCTCTCACCTTGCATTTCCCCTAAATGAAAAGACTCTCCGTAGATGTCAAAAAACCTAAGTCCAGCCAAGGAATCTCCCTTGGATAGGTCATTATTAAGCCCATAAGCAGCAACATCTAAGTCATAATGTTGATAGTTGTAAGGATGTTGATTTGTATTCATAAAGTCCACCTCCCTTCACTTTCAACATAACAATCGATTATATAGGATCAAAAGTTTAGGTTTTTCGCAATACACAAGAGAGTGTAGATGGCTTTAAAACACTGGTAAGTAATCGATTTGATAATTCATCTTTTGACGTCTGAGAGGTAAATACTGATAAGAAATTCAGAAAGGATAAAAATCTGAAAAGCTTGAAAGGTTTTTCGCTCACGACTATTTCGTTACTTTTGATGAAAGCGGCAGTGATTTCTCGATAGCTGAAGTGATGCGTTGATCGGTGGGTTTTACGTGTGAGGGAAAGCGTGCGACAAGCTTACCTTTGCCGTCGACAAGAAACTTTTCAAAGTTCCACTTCACTTCGCCTTGCAAGTCCGGGTCGCTTTGTCCGGTTAGAAACGAAAAGAGTTTTGATTTGTTTGGACCTTTGACGTGCGATTTTTTAAGGACGGGGAAGGTTACACCGTAATTGAGTTTACAAAACTTTGCGATTTCTTCGTCTTTCAGGTTTTCCTGACGAAAGTCGTTACTTGCCGCGCCTATCACGCGCAAACCTCTCGATGAGTACTTTTTATTAAGAGACTCGAGGCCTTCAAGCTGGCCTGTAAAGCCACATCCAGAAGCGGTATTGACAATCAGTACCGGGCTATTTTTGAAGTCAGCAAACGAAACTTTTTTGTTTCTGACTGTGCGTTCTTCGAGGCTGTGAAATGAGGAATCGGAATCCCTAGCGGCGACCAAGCCGAAAGGTACTGACAGTGTGATGAGGGATATGATGATAACCTTTATCATGGATTCCGATTCCTTGAACAAAATTGTATGTCGTAAGGTACAAATTAAAGTTTGTCGTACGTTTACTGTTTTTTAACTCTTCTTAATGGTCTTCCTTTGTGGTCTTGTCACTCTCTGGTTTGCGAATTTGCTACTTATCTGCTCTCTAAAAGAAACATAAGCGCTCGCCAGTATAATGAACGATGCGATACTTATCAGTTGGTTTACCATTGAATCTGTCATGCTCTTCTCCTCAAAAGGGTGTGAGTCTTCTTTCTGACTACATTGATTATGGCGCGACGAGCTCTTTTTTACAATAGATAAAATCGTCCAAAACGTTCGTTTAGTTTAGTTAAAATTAAATAGACTAATGATAACAATGCATTGAAATACAAAAAAACATCAAAACGTCCACTTAAGCCTTGATGAAACCGGTGAACTCACTGAAACTCGTCATCGTAGCAGCATCCTCTAAGTCGGAAATCTCACTCGATCGACCGTGCAGACATATTTTGACTTTATGTTTCTTTGCAACCTCGGCTGCATGATCGATGTGTTGAGCTAGTTTTTTGGGTTTGATTGGACCAGCAGCAGAAATCCAAAAAACGTCTGGCTTGTGATTTTTAATGCATCCAATGATGACTTCCTCCGGAACAAGAGTGCCAAGTTGGGTGACGCTTGCAAGGCCAGAAATACTCGCTTCGGCGAGGTAAGTGGGAAGGCCGTCGACCTCATAACCAATGTCGGCACAGAAGACTGATTTTTTGTTTTCGGGTGAATGCTCAGCAGCCAAGTTAAACTCAGCGTCTAGGACTTCCCTTATGAGATTGATACCTCGATGAAGGACGATACATTCTTCGCTAGGGTGGTGGCATTTAGATCTCACAGCCTGGTAAGCAGGTGCTAATAGATTATCACAAACAAGTGAAGCGTTTTGCCCTGTCAACTTTAATTGTCTCACCATACCCCGCATCACCGAAAGGTTACCTTCCTTGATGGCTTCCCCAAAGTATTCTATGACACTTTGCGAATCACTAAAGTCGACATCACTCAAAAGTCCCAAGATTTCGGGGGAGTTGACTTTACGCCCCGATTTTAATAGGAAACGGTCAAGGTCAGCGATATCAATACGGCGGTGGCCTCC
>CAZBDM010000730.1:0-2100 GCA_964490675.1 uncultured Oligoflexales bacterium | reverse complement strand
ATGGAGCGATAACTCCTCGACAAGACTAGCCCAATGCGACTGGTCTTGCTATAACTTCAAAGCTATTATTGCGACCGCGATCTTTAAGGGAGTAACAATCGGTGAACGCACTTTCGCCCATTACCGAAACCACAAAAGGACTGAGGGTTTACATCAAAGGTGTCAATTGGCTGAAGCAGCACCCCAAGTATCTCTTTGTGGTGTTTGTGCCGATGATCATAAGCATCATTCTTGTCGGATTTCTTTATGGTCTCTTTCTCAGTTATGACGAATGGGTCTTCGCTATGATTCTTTTCGACAAGCCAGAAGCATGGTGGGCTTTAGGGATCTACTACATTCTGAAGTTTCTGCTTTACATCGTCTTTTTCGTCTTAGGAATGGTGAGCTGTTATCTGTTAGCGAACATTATTGCTTCGCCTATTTATGAATACGTTTCGCTTGCGGTTGAGTCGCAAGTAACTGGTAAGCCCGCCCCAGATATCAGCCTGATGGAATCTCTTAAGCTTATTGGTGAGGAACTCAAAAAAGTCCTCTTTATCCTTGGGGTTTCCATCTTGTTGTTGTTTATTCCTATTCTCAATGTAATCTCGATTTTAGTCACTGCCTTTCTTGTCGGTTGGGACCAGTTTGATTACCCGCTTGCTCGGCGCGGTTGGGGCTTTGGTGAGCGGTTAGGGTTTGTTTTCAAGAATGGTTGGTCTGTGATGGGGTTAGGGCTCTGGCTCATGATTCCGTTTGTCCAAATCCTTTTAGCGCCGCTTGCGGTTGTCGGCGGAACGCTTCTCTGCATAGAGGCTTTAAAGAACCACGAAGATAAAGGTGTATTGCATGCAAAGAGTTGACCCACTTAATCCTCAAGAAAAAACAAAGGCTCTCGATCTGGCTGTTGGTGCTATTGAAAAGCAGTTCGGCAAAGGCGCCATCATGCGACTGGGGAAAGACGACCCTAAGCATCATGTCGAGTCAATATCGACGGGTTCTTTATCATTAGATATAGCTCTCGGAACAGGTGGTTTGCCACGCGGAAGAATCATCGAGATCTACGGACCGGAATCGAGTGGTAAGACGACGCTCACCCTGCACGCTATTTCTCAAGCGCAAAAGTTGGGTGGTGTCTGTGCTTTTGTCGATGCTGAGCACGCTTTAGATACAAGCTATGCCAAGAAGATCGGTGTTAACCTTGAAGAGCTGCTCGTCTCTCAGCCTGATACCGGTGAGCAAGCCCTCGATATCGTCGACATGCTTGTCCGTAGTAACGCGGTCGATGTGATCGTCGTCGACTCAGTCGCTGCATTAACTCCAAAAGCAGAGTTGGAAGGCGAAATGGGTGATCGTCACGTCGGTCTTCAGGCGCGCCTGATGTCACAAGCTCTTCGTAAACTGACCGCATCAATCAACCGTTCTAACGCTCTCGTTGTCTTTATCAACCAACTGCGCATGAAGATTGGCGTGATGTTTGGTAGCCCGGAAACGACGACTGGTGGGAACGCCCTTAAGTTCTATAGCTCTGTGCGTCTTGATATCCGCCGCATTGCTTCCATTAAGCAAGCCGATGAAGTGGTCGGTAACCGTGTCAGAGTAAAAGTGGTCAAAAACAAGGTCGCTGCCCCTTTCAAGCAGGCTGAGTTTGATATTATGTTTAACCGAGGGATTTCTCACGAAGGTGACTTGATCGATCTTGGGGTCGATAAAGCTGTGTTGAAAAAGAGCGGTTCTTGGTTCTCTTACGGAGAAGAACGCCTCGGTCAAGGACGGGAGTCGGTGAAAGAATTCTTAGCCGATAACCCTGAGCTAGCCAAGCGCATTGAAAAAGACATCAAAATAGCTTCTGGTATGGAAGGTGTCGAAGAAGATAAGACGGAAGCAAAACCGTCTGAAAGAGCTGGCGCAACGGCAGCTCAAGCGCAAAAACCAGCCGCTAAGCCAGTGGCAAAAGCAGCTGGACGGGGACGCCCGGCATCAAAATAAGATCTGACAGTTTGTCTGTCATACTCTAGCCGGGATCCGAACTTTTATGAAAATAGTCCTAAATATCGACGGATTTGAAGTTCGGACGGGTGAAAGGCGCAAGGAGGAGTGAAACCGCAGTGTACGAGCTGG
>CAZBDM010000729.1:0-2114 GCA_964490675.1 uncultured Oligoflexales bacterium | reverse complement strand
GCTCAGCAGGCAAGCCAAAAGCATCCCAACCCATTGGGTGAAGGACGTTAAACCCTTTCATGCGCTTATAGCGAGCGAGGATGTCGGTTGCGGTATATCCTTCCGGATGTCCTACGTGGAGACCATTACCGGATGGGTAGGGGAACATGTCGAGGACATAAAATTTCGGTTTATCCTGATCTTCTGTGGTCTTGAAAGTTTTGTTCTCAAGCCAGTAATTGCGCCACTTTGGTTCGATTGATTGGAAGTCGTAGTCACCAGCGATCTTGTTTGTCATCTAAATTTCCTAGGGTTAACAACATGTTTCACAAAGCAGGTCAAAACTAACACAGTTGAACCGGTAATTCATCACTAGATCGCCCTTTTTACGGGACGTTGCTAGGCAATTTTTCTCTGTTCAAAGAATAGCTAAATTGACAGGATCTGCCGGAATTGGTTCTTCGTTAAGCAGAAATAATCACCTTGAGTTTTTTAGCAATTATCAAATTCCAAAATTGCCGGATACCTGCTACATCTGCATGTCTGATCAACTGTGTATTACACTAAAAGAGAACTATTCTGCCAGCTCTTGCGGAGGATTAAGGCGATTGTGAAAACTGAAACGCTCTTCAAACTGATCTTAGGTCTTTTCATCCTTTCAAGTGGTGCATTTGTTGTCTCGAGCAAAGATGTTGTTGCAGAACCATGGCTCGGCACCCGTTTCGCACAAAACTGTGCTGGCTGTCACGCACCACAGAGAATTAACACACCACCTTCGGAAAGGCGCTGTTCTTTATCCTGCCAAGGGTGTCACGTTAATCCCAACGGTGGCGGACTGAGAAGTCATTATGGGAAGTGGAATGGCAATCGCTGGTTAAAAACCTGGCGCTCGGATCGCGCTGGCCACGACCGTAATTTCGCGATTTATAAAAATCAGCTTTACGGTAAGAAAAAGTGGAAAGAAAACCTTCCGAAAAATATCAAAAAACTGGTTAAAAAGCGTGGCTTACCGCTGGTTGAAAAAGACGGTGAGATGAATGAACCTCTTTACGACCGCAGATACGGGCGAGCCAAGGTTATTTATAAAAACAGAGAGCATTACCTTTACCAAGTCCCCGAAGGTGATCCCTGGCGACAGATGGCTTTGTCAAAGTTTGATGGCGGAGTCGACTTAAGATGGTACATGGCGCAAGCCGACATTAAGGTAAACGGCGAAAAGCAAAAACGCTGGACAAACTTTTTGATGGCTGCCGATTTTGGGCTACGTTATCGTCCGATTTACCGCAAGGTTCACTTTGTCTACGAAACAAGAATGTTTGGCAATCCGCAGCCTGGGACAGAAATTGAAGATACGTTAAAGGCTTCTACAACCCGTTCACTCTACGGGATGGTCGATGACTTGCCTTTTAATATCTTCGTACAAGGCGGTTATTATCGCCCTCTGTTCGGTAACTACGTGCCCGATCATACAGCTCTTTCTCAACAGATGCAGTCCTATACGTTGCAAGGCAATTACCAGGCCTACAACCTTGTCTACGAAGCAGTGACCATTGGTACCGCTCCTAATGTTCCTTACGGAAATATCCACCTTTTAAGAAAGAATATCAACGATCCTGACAGTGCTTTACGCGGTTGGGGAGCTAACGTTGGTCTGCGGTTTGTCACCCTTGGTGGATCTCTCAACCTTTCCTACTGGCGCAGTACAGATGATCGTGGCGGTGAGGATATTCGTGAGGTGGAGATGTATTCATTTGTTGCTGGCGCAATCTTTGCTAACCGTGTGACCGCATTTTACGAAGGAAACTCTTATACCCGGGATAAGCTCGACGATGACTACCGACGCGGGGGTGTGCACACGATCGATACACACACGAAAGTCTGGAAAGAGATGTACTACGTTTTGAACTTCGCATTAGCCAACACCGCAAAAGATCTGACTGAAGGAAGTGCTAACCAAGTGAAGACTGGTGTCAGAACCTTTATCATTCCCGGACTGGATGTCACTTTGCTTTACGAAATGGAAAGTGAAGAAAAAAAGCAGACCGACACTAAAGTTGAGCGTAACGCGATATCAACCCAGCTGCATGCTTATTTTTAACCCCGGATCCGAATTTCTAGACGGTTGATGTGTTGCT
>CAZBDM010000728.1:0-2145 GCA_964490675.1 uncultured Oligoflexales bacterium | reverse complement strand
ACCCCATGGTAAAAGCCGCCAGAGACGCAGCCCTGATTGCCCTTATTGCATATGAAGGACTAAAAGCTGGTGAAATCATAGCTCTCAAGTGGTCAGACTACCTAAGCGAAAAAAACTACGGCTCCCTAAAAATCATCGGTACACGGTCGCGCGTGATAAGGCTTGACTCAAAAACAACGGGACTCGTCGATGCTTATCACCGCCATTTCAGAACCCTTAGTTTCCCGAAAAGCGGAAGCCATCCATTCAAGTCTATGTTTATCTCGTTCAAGGGACGTGATTCAGCAGTACCAGTTCCACATATTACCCGACATGGCATCAAGTTTGTGCTCTACGAGCTAGGCGAATCTTTGGGAATCTCGAACCTGAATACAGAAAACCTCCGCCATCATGCTACTGAGTTTCTCATCGGAAAGGGCCTCACTCCTGAAGATATCATGAGTCATTTTGGTCTAAAAAGAATTGGCAATATTGCTAAGCATATCGCCGCCGCCCAAGAAACAAACAGCCTATGACAGAAATTCTTAAACAAGACATGCTGTGGATGGAGCTTGCCCTTTCCTTAGCTCAAACGGCCTATCGCAAAGACGAAGTGCCGGTGGGGGCGGTCATTATAAAAAACGGACAGTTGATAAGTACAGGATTTAATTTAAGAGAAGCCAATCACTGCGCCACCGACCATGCTGAGATACGCGCCATTCAAAAAGCTTCCCAACACTTAAAATCTTGGCGCCTGGTTGACTGTGAGCTTTACGTCACATTGGAGCCATGCCTAATGTGTGCAGGCGCTCTCCAACAGGCTCGCATCAAACGAGTCGTCTTTGCCGCCCATGACCCAAAGGCAGGAGCTCTGGCAAGCCTCTATCAAATACAAAATGACGATCGATTAAACCACCGCTTTGAGGTGACAAGCGGCGTTCTCGAAGAAAAAAGCGCCACGCTTCTCAAAGATTTTTTTCGAAAAAAAAGGGCCTCTAAAAAGAGACCCGAAAGTTAAACTTAAACAGCATCTGCATTTTTTTGCGGAGGTTCTGAAAAGTTGGTCGGCTTTGCCATGTTACCACTCCGATAATCTTCAAGAGTAAACTCGTCAACTTGAATGGCATCTTGCCGCAACGCTTCCGCTCGACTCAACACTTCTGCATCTTCTTTGGTTATAAGCTTGGCATTGATTGCGGCTTCAACAAGATCTTTTGGCTTGCCCTTAGGAACAAGACCTTTTTTCACACCTTTTCGAATCTGCCTATAGACATAGGCCGCACGAGATGAATATTCAAATGCCGCCTCAAGCCGTCCCAACGCTTCTAATTGATTCTGAGGAATATAAATACCCCGCTTTGTGATGGCATCTCTTACCGATCCCGGCTGAGTCATTGCGTGAGAAATTTTTGCTGCCTCACCGTCGGTGATAGCAGCACTGAGGGTATTAATACGGGACCAGAGAGCAAGCGGCCCTCGGAACAACCAGGTTAAACCCGGTACCTGAATATTGCTAAAAATTCCATCAAACGCCTTCTGGATTTCATTGAAACCATGCTTACAAGCATAGTCAACAAAGACTTGGTGTTCTGGTATTCGTCCTTCCGCTTCAAATCTCCTTAAAGTCCCCGAGATTAAAAACATCCATGCAAGAATATCAGCGAAACGTCCCGTGAGAGATTCTTTGAACTTAAGGCTTCCACCGTAAGAGCCCATTGCGATATCAGAAAGCAAAGCAAAAGACGCTGATGTCCAAGCCAATTTCCGCCAATGAGAAGAGACAGGTCCACCAGGGACTTTAGCCAAAGTTCCTCGCGATAAAGACAAAATAAGAGCTCGACAACTGTTAGAAACCACGTGACCAATATGTCCCCAGAAAGCGCTGTCAAAATCTTTGACATTGTTTTCTTCGAGGGCCTTTAGTTCTTTGTACGCATAGGGATGACAGCGAATCGCCCCTTGTCCGAATATGATCATCGTTCTCGTTAGGATATTGGCCCCTTCAACAGTGATACCGATGGGAGCTGCCGTATAAAGGTGGGCAAGTAAGTTGCGGGGACCGCGACTAATACCAGCTCCACCGACGATGTCCATTCCTTGGTTAAAAACATCACGACCGATTTCAGTGATATAACGCTTGACGATTGCAGAGACAACAGCAGGCTT
>CAZBDM010000727.1:0-2147 GCA_964490675.1 uncultured Oligoflexales bacterium | reverse complement strand
ATCTCGCGTATCAGATAGACCTCCCCTTCCCAGCCGCTACCGAGAAAAGACTCTATCTGATATTTGCCGGCGATTTTTTTTCCATTAGAAAAATCAAACGACTTTATCATTGCTTAAGTGACTCAGAAACAATCTCTGAAATATCTTTAATCTGGATCTCGCTATCTTTACCTTTCTGTGTCACACCATCTTTAAGCATTGTCATACAGAATGGACAAGCCACTGCTACCGTGTTGGCACCGGTTTCGATTGCTTCTTCAGCTCGGTTTACGTTGATGCGGCTACCAATGGTTTCTTCCATCCACATACGCGCACCGCCTGCCCCACAACAGAATCCTTTGTCTCGGCTGCGCTCCATTTCAGTCACTTTGATTCCTGGAACCCCTTCAAGAGCCTCACGAGGTTGATCGTAAACATTGTTGTGGCGGCCCAAGTAGCAGGAGTCATGAAAGGTTAGCTTTTGGGCTTCAGTTGGCGCACTGTCAACAGCGATTTTTTTGTTCTTAATGAGATCGCTAATAAGCTCGCTATGATGGATCACTTCGGCGTTGAATCCAAAGTCCGGATATTCATTTTTAATGGTGTTAAAGCAGTGCGGACAACCTGTCACAACTTTTTGAACCTTGTAGCGCTTAAAAGTTTCTACATTCTCTTCAATCTGCATATTTGCTAAATACTCGTTACCAGCTCTTCTTGCTGTATCACCGTTACATTTTTCTTCTTTGCCAAGAATGGAGAAGCTAATCCCAGCTTTTTGAAGGATATTAACAATAGATTTCGACACTTCCTTATAGCGGTCATCAAACGAACCTGCGCAGCCCACCCAGAAAAGATACTCTACGTCACTGTTTTCAGCCATCGTCGTCACTCCTAAACCTTTCGCCCAATCAGCCCTCTTTTCGTTTGAGATACCCCACGGGTTTGACTGATTTTCTAGGTTCTGAAGGGTGTTTTGCAGCTCCGGAGGCATCTCACCTTCAGTGAGAGTCATATAGCGGCGCATATCAACAATTGCGGGAATGTGTTCGATCTCAAGAGGACAGGCTTCCATACAGGCACCACAGGTCGTACATGCCCAAAGTTCGTCTCGTGAGACGATTTCTCCGATAAGAGTCTTTCTCTTATCTTCAGGCTGAGTGGCTGTATCGATCATCGCGTCTTTTAAATGATGGATCATAAGCCGAGGATCGAGAGGTTTGCCGGTAGCATAAGCAGGACATTCAGCAGTACATCGTCCACATTCAACGCAAGCCATACTGTCAAGAAACTGCTTCCAAGTAAAAGCCGTCGGTTCACCAACACCGAAAGACTCGGCTTCTTCATCGAACTCCATTGGCCTCAGGCGACCGGAACCTTTTCTGCTCTTAAAGAACATATTCGGCCACACCCAAATAAGATGCTGATGCTTAGAAAAAGGCAGAAAAGTGATAAACCCATAGAGTACGGCAACGTGGAGCCACCAAAAAACGTCGGCAAAAGTGTTCCACGATTCGGAACTCGATAGCCCCAAAACCCCTCCGAAGACACTGGCAAAAATTCTAGAGAGCGGTAAAGCACCAGCAGGTAGGGCCTCTTCACCGACAACAAAAGTCTTGCCACCCATTGTCAAAAGCGCGGTAAAAACCAGTGACATAATAAGACCTAAGACAATGAAAGCGTCCTTTTTAGATGCGTCAGCCAGTGTTTGAAGACGCTTTGGAGGAAACACGATACGACGTAAAAAAGCGAAGCCTACAGCGACGAAGACAAAAAAGTTTGCCCAGTCTTGCAGAAATAAAAACGCATTAAAGAAAAACCCCTCCCCCAGGAGAACCTTAAAGTCAAAAGGGGAATAAATACCATGAAGAATGGTTTCGATGGTACCAAGAGAAACCGTCACGAATCCCCAAAAGATCATAAAGTGCATGACGCCTGGAACCATGTCTTTAAACATCTTTCCCTGCAGAAGGCCCCACTGAAAGACATTTTGTATGCGCTCGCTAGTATAGTCGGTTCGGTTTTCTTCAATCCCTTTACCAACCGCGTGAAATCTCTTCCAAGTATTTAAGATATTGCTTGCAAAATAAGCAAAGACACCTATGGTCACAAGTGTAAATAGAATATTGACGATACCCATCGTTTAATCAGCCTCCTGAGGAACAAATGAC
>CAZBDM010000726.1:0-2147 GCA_964490675.1 uncultured Oligoflexales bacterium | reverse complement strand
GGGGTCTTCAGAATAACCCGCAAGCTGCTGGTCAGATGCTCACTGCAAAAGGTCTTAAAAGACTTGATTACAAGTCACTGAGGCGATGGAATCAGTATCGTTATTTACTTGCAAAAAAAAATAAGAATCTCTGCCAAGCTTTCTGGACGGGTAGACATTCGACTCCCGATCAAATTGTTACTGAAATGGAAGCGCTTGGCGAAAAGAAGCTAAAAGGGTTTATGAGAGTCGCTTATAAAGCGGCTAAACTTGAACTTGCAAATAAAAGTCATCCTGTCGTTAACAAAAGGCAAATTGCTGCTGCTTTAGATAGGTTTAAACGTCAGTATCCTAAGCAGTTTCCTAGGCTTATGAAAAATATGCAAGCAGGTGCAAATCTTGATGGTGAAGAAGCCTGTTGGACCTTTTTGACCTGGTCAAAGGCATCACATAAACTTAAAAAACCCCATTCAGAAACGATGCTAAGAATGATGGTGATGGCTAACTGATTCTTCTTTGTATGATTTTCGAAAATTGGTACTGCCTTTTAGCATGATGGCAGGTTCAAGGGATCTGGATACATTCAAATGATTTCGGATCGACCTGACCTTCGATCTTATCGTATTTAAGAATCATATTCCAACCTGGATGTTTTTTAAAAAGACTCTTACTCTCTCCATAAACAAAACGACAGACCTGCTTATTTCGTTGCTTTTGACAGGAAAACTGAACCTCAATGTTTTTCTCTTTAGACGCCAACAATGCCAGATAATCGGCTAAAAGATCACCCACTTTGACAGGTTGGTAGACCAGGTTATCATCAGGGCCCGACTCGGAGGGGCCATTGACTTCACAATGAATATTCTTTGTCGGAATATCTAGATTGTGAAAGCCAAGTAAGGTTTTCATTTCTTTTTTGAGGTTTAAGGTATTTGCAAAAAGCAAGGCCGGTAAAACAATCTGTACCATACAAAGAATAATAAAGCCCTTCATGAATATCACCTTTCAGGTTGACTACAAATTCTCAGAGTACGAAGTAAAGAAATTGCTGTCAAAGCCCTCGTAATCCCACGACTCATTGTACCCCGAAGGAGAAAGAAGCGAATCGCGACTCTGGGAGTGTTTAAAGCCAATAAAATGAGCGAACTCGTGTCGCATGACTAGTTTTGCCGGCTTTTTCACAGCTACGAGCGCCAAGTTTTCGTTAAACTCAAGATTGCTAGCATTAAGATAGATGAGAGGGATCTCAACAACATTCCCGGCGGCATCGAGTAGACTTTTTTCGTGAATATAAAGCCCGTTTAGTTTTCGGTTGGCGAAGGGAAATTGGCTTTCTGACCGCATCATCACATATAAATGGCAGTTGGTTGTTGCCAATCGTGCAGTCAAATTGATGCTGTTGTCTTCTTGGTAGAGAAAGTCTGCAATCGTAGATCTTTTGTCCTTATCTATAAAATCAATTAATGATGAGAGTAAACTTTCGTCTAAACTAAGACCACTTTGGTTTGTCATACAAATGTTGATCGTCGTATCGATTTCTCGGATACCTTTTAGGTAAGGGTGTCCGATCAAGTCTTTGAAGGCAAAAGACTGGGAGTCTTCTGGAATGCTGAGTCGATCATCTTTTTCAGGATCTTCAGGAGTCTCGTAACTATCTTGGTAATGATGGAAGGTTTCTAGATCGGTAGGCTTTAAAACCTCTGCAAAGGCCAAAGCAAAAGTATAAAGATATACGGTGTCGTTGCCAAAGATAATCTGTCCATTATCGTCGGCGATAAACCAGCCTTTACCAGAGTCTGAAGAGCGGGTTTTCGGGTTAAGATAACTTGCTTTAGTCACCGAATCTCTCATCCCAAGGTAGCTAGCTAAAATATACTGTGCGGCAATTAATGCGTCTTCTCCCTGCAGTTCATCGACGATAAATCCTACCGGTATGCTGTTGTCAGACTTGTCATCTTCAATCAATTGGCCTTCGTTGAAGAGCAGTTTAGTTGAATCAGTAAAGTCTTGATGGTTAAAAGGAAAGGCGTTTCTCGTTCTTTTGAGGAGCACGATATCGCATAAGCTTGCTTCTGTGAAAAAGACGTTTAGACGAATACGAGTTGAGAATAGCTCCCTATTATCTTCATACTGATCAAGAGTTGCGAGAGTGTGATTGACAATTTCTT
>CAZBDM010000725.1:719-2148 GCA_964490675.1 uncultured Oligoflexales bacterium | reverse complement strand
GACCGGCAATAAAGCCGCATACCGGCTTTTTGATATTTTCTTTGATAAACTGAGCCGCCTGAATTTCCGCATCACCACCGATTTCACCGATCATTATGATCGCATCAGTGTCAGGGTCTTCTTGAAAGTGACCGAGAAGATCAACAAAGGTCGATCCTATAATCGGGTCACCGCCGATCCCAATACAGGTCGACTGCCCAAGACCAGCTGCTGTCGTCTGTCCAACAGCCTCGTAAGTCAAGGTCCCCGACTTTGAAATGATACCGACTTTTCCTGGCTTATGAACATGGCCTGGCATAATGCCGATCTTACACTGACCGGGAGCAATAATTCCGGGACAGTTCGGGCCAATAAGCCTTGAGCTTGAGCGTTCGAGAGCTTTTTTAACAGGAATCATATCGAGCACAGGAATGCCTTCAGTAATGCAGACAATAAGCTCAATTTCAGCATCGATCGCCTCAAGAATGGCATCGGCTGCAAATGGTGGCGGCACAAAAATCATCGAAGCATTACACTCAGTTTTTTCTTTAGCTTCTTTGACCGTGTCAAAGATCGGCAGATCAAGAACCGAGCCACCGCCTTTGCCAGGTGTCACACCACCGACAAATCTAGGTGCATATTCGTGAGACAACTTCGTATGAAACTGTCCAGACTTTCCAGTAATCCCTTGGGTGATCACGCGTGTTTTTTCACCGATAAAAATACCCACAACTTACTCCTCTAAGTTTGATTATCCCCTGACAGCTTCAACAATTTTCTGAGCACCATCAGCCATATTTTCTGCTGCGATAATTTTTAGACCTGACTCTGAAAGGATCTTCTTTCCTTCCTCGACATTGGTTCCCTCAAGCCTGACAACTAGCGGAATGTCTAGACCAAGGCTTTTAGCAGCGGCAACCACACCGTTAGCAATGACATCACAGCGCATAATGCCGCCAAAGATATTGACAAACACACCTTTTACAGCCTTATCTTGCAAAATGATACGAAAGGCGTTGCGCACCATTTCTTCAGTAGCACCACCACCGACGTCAAGGAAGTTTGCTGGTTCGCCGCCATAGTGCTTAACGATATCCATCGTTGCCATTGCTAGACCCGCACCATTCACCATACAGCCGATGTTACCTTCAAGTCCGATATAACTCAGTCCAAACTTGGAAGCTTCGACTTCTCTTGAGTCCTCTTCCATAAAATCACGCATGACTTCGATATCTTTTTGACGAAAAAGAGCGTTATCGTCGAAGTTCATCTTACCGTCAATAGCCATCATTTCGCCATTACCGGTGACGATCAGCGGGTTGATTTCAAGCAGGGAGAAGTCATGTTTCATAAACATCTTATAAAGATTCTGCACAACCTTCATCAGAGGCTTTCTCTCTTCTTTTGGAATCGGAAGACTGAAGGCTACCTCTCTAAGATAGTGCCCCGA
>CAZBDM010000725.1:0-709 GCA_964490675.1 uncultured Oligoflexales bacterium | reverse complement strand
CGTTGGATCGATGTTAACGGTTACAATCTTCTCAGGGGTTTTCTCAGCAACTTCTTCAATGTCCATGCCGCCTTCAGTGGAGAACATCACAGCCACAGAAGCTGTTTCGCGGTCGACAAGAAGGGCGAGATAATACTCTTTTTTGATGTCTGACCCCTCTTCGACATAGACCTTGTGGACGACCTTACCTTCTGGCCCTGTTTGGTGGGTGACAAGCGTCATTCCAAGCATCTTTTCAGTCACTTCAGCAGCTTCTTCGGGGGTTTTAACAAGCTTAACGCCACCGGCTTTACCGCGGCCACCGGCATGGACTTGTGCTTTCACAACAGCCACTTCACTGCCGAGACGTCTCATTGCGAACTCTGCCTCGACAGGTGTCTGGGCGACATACCCGCGGGGAACCGGAACGCCGTTTTCAGCAAATAACTTTTTTGCCTGGTACTCATGAATATTCATCAGGGCTATCCTTTCGGTTTAACAAATCAGTATTCATAGAATTAGACGAGAGGATCTCTATCAGTCACCATAAGGAGATGATAATTTTGAGCCGATTGCGCCTTTTGCAGCTCACATCTTACCTAGCGAGCCCCATTCGCACAACCGCGAACTCTTGATTTGAACTCTACCGGCAAGTGTCGTATGTATCTTAAGGTTGGCCAAGTTTAAGGAGAGTCGATGTCAAGCTATAAACGCCCAAGAGTGCTTGTGA
>CAZBDM010000724.1:0-2162 GCA_964490675.1 uncultured Oligoflexales bacterium | reverse complement strand
CTCAATTCAACGGGGACAAAATACTGGCCTCAACTAAGGTCGACACTGACTAGTTTTAAAGAATGTCAAAGCGGTTGTCTTCTAAGACTCGAACGCAAACTGATCTCAGGATTATTTGCGACATTGGAGCACCCCGAACTTGTCGACACTCTTCACAATCAACTGCCTCGTAAGCTTGGTTGTTATGGACCAGCACGCTCGACCCGGCCAACTGGTTTTGTTAAATGGGATTTTAGTTTAATAGGGCAATCAGACAATAATTCGACAGCGCCTGACTACACCCGATATGGAACCTACGGACTACTAGGAAGAACGATTTACATCGAAGGAATCAACAAATCAAAGAAGAAACCATCCGGTCTACCCGGACAGTTTCAAGGCCAAGCAGCAATTATTCGCTCGATTCAACCAGATGCCGTAAATGGCTTGATTAATCTAGGCGGACTTGGTACTGATGCCGGAATGTTCATAAAAGTGGAACTCCAAAACTTTGCGGAACGAAACGGTCCTAGATATGGTTACGGAAACCTCGATGACGTAGTCGATGACTTCCTAGACGGAGCAAGTTATCAATTTGCCGACTACCAGCGCCGTTTGAGCACAGGTACGAGCACTAGTGGACATGCGGTGAGAACCAATAGTTTCTTCACCAGAACGATTATATCAAAAGGACATTCTTTGAAGACTTGGGCGGACATTCTTCATAGGTTAAACCGAGAGATGTATTACAACATTATTGGTTACGACTTCGGATTCCGCCAAGGGTACGGAGCAACTTCGTACTACGATCGTTTGTTAGCAACTATCTCTCAGCGGTTTGAGAAGGTAGCTATTTAATAACCCGTTATACCTGTTAGGGAGGATAACATGAGAAACATTGTCGTCGCTATGATGGTCGCTGGATTATCAGTGCCTGCATTCGCTGGAAGCCCAGCACAACAAGTACCTCAAAACGGTCCCATTGACCAAATCATCGTTGAGCAACCAGATGATATGGAAAATTTTCCAGAAATTCGCTCTTGCGAAGCTCTTGAAGTTGCTTACGATTTCGGTCCCGGTGGACTAAAGTGTAACAGAAACTGGAGCAAAGCAACTTGCTTCGAATCAACTGTAGGAACTGTTCTTTGCAACATCGTTGTGGAGCCAGCTGGGAACATCGTAAAGCTTCCCCTCAACATGGTTGAAGAAGGCATCAAAATGGGTGTAGGAGCTGCTAGCGATGTTTGGGACGAAGCTCCTGGAGTCCTTAAGGTATTGGCTGCACCTGCACTTCTTGTTGGTGGTATGGCAGGCATCCTAAAAGGAACTGTAGAAGGTGCTGTTGGCACTGTCGTAGCCGTTGTTGAAATCTCTGGCGACGAAGCTGTTGTCAATCTTACAACTTTTGAATCAGCTGCAATCGAAGAAGACGAATGCACTGACGGGCCATTCCTCTGCTACGAAGGATAATGGCCTTCTCGATTCAAAAATGTTTTAGGTGGAGGCCTTGTGTCTCCACTTTTTTTGTTCATGACAGTTTTTCAATGGTTATTCGTAGGGAATGAAATCTTCGATAAGAATACTGTCGAAGCTTTTTTGATCGAGCCGCAGATCAATAAAGCCAGGGCCAAGGGGACAACCTACGGCGAAAACCGCAACAATTGTTTCACCTCTGTTACTGTTGTTGTGAAACAGGGCAAAAAAGCGTGGTTCTTTAGAACACTCAACTTTCGACTTAAGCACTCGAGCACTCGTCGTGCCGGCAACGACCTCCTTAAAAGACAGGCTCTCGAAATGATCGCCTTTGTAAAACCCTCTTTGGAAATATAAAAACTCTTGACCTTGCCTTAGAGACTCGTTGTACTTTTCCAAGTGATAGTAAGCTAAAAATTTTGGGTCGTAGATAAACGGCGGATTAACCTTGCTGGGATCAGCCAAAAAACCTTTGGCAAGTTTTTTAAATTGATTAATGAAATGTGAGGTCATTTTGACAGCTGTTTTATCGAGCGCTTCTTGGGAGTACAACTGAAAAACATCACCTGATGTTTTGCCCGTTGCGCAATAAGTTGAGAAGTATAAATTTTTCAACTTCCCGAAAAGGTCTTGATCAACCGTCAACTGTTCCGAACGAGAAGCAATCATTCCTTGGGTGAGCGCAAAATAATGCAAAAGACTTTCTTCGA
>CAZBDM010000723.1:0-2164 GCA_964490675.1 uncultured Oligoflexales bacterium | reverse complement strand
ATTCATTCTTGTAGCATTTGTGCTTTGGCAATGTTCAAGTGAAGACAGCGATCCAAATGCTTCACAGCCTAACCCGGAACAGAAACAGGACTCCGGCGACTCTCGTATTGTTGACCAAGCAGAAGCAACCGCAGAAGAGTCTCAAACAGATGAGGCTGACGAGCTGTCAGCGGACAAGCCACAAATTATAACCGGTGCTTATCTGACCTGTAGTGAACCAACGCCAGAGGAAAAAGCGCAGGGGACCGAAGCAATCACCTGCGGCTTCTTTAATGATGGCGACGAGTTTGGTCTTCCCTACGATAGTGAAACCTACGACTATCAATTTACAGTCTTATCACTGCAAGGCGAAGTCATTGATCCAGACGATTCTTTTTTCGATGAAGATGGCTTTTTTGTGATCGATTTTTCTTTCATAGAATCTCAGAACATCAAAGAAGTTAGAGTCCTCGTTTCATCGCAGCCTGGAAACGATCCTGAGATAAGAATTGAATATGTTTTCAGCTGGGCAGACGAAGAAAAGAAAGAGAAACTCAACAACAAAAAGAAAGAAAAGAAAGAAAAGAAAGAAAAAAAAAAAATAAAAAACCCAAAAAGTAACAAGAAAAAGCCAGCGAAAGCCAATAACAAAGCCAAGCAAGTCAAAAAATCTAAAAAGAATAAATAGTCGCAGAACACTCCCGCCAACTAAAAAAAGACACTATCATTTGAAACAAATCTAAGAGTCATTAAAAAAGAGCAGGATAGATTGTTTCTATCCTGCATCAAGATTTGAATATAAATGTAAGAGAACTGATAGATCGAAATGCTGGGATTACCTCTTCTTTATTGTGCAGCGATAGTACATCGAGCCATACCAGGTGCCACCAGAACGATAGATATACGGCCAGCCAATCTTATAGCCACGATAGGAAGAGCACTGACTTCTTGCATAGGACTTCCCCCAATCAATCAAACCGCTGTAAGAACTTGAGGATGAAGACACATATTGATAACTCGTCCACAGTGAAAGGGACTGTTGGTTTTCAGCTTGCCATTGCTCGGCAGCCGAGTCTAAGACCTCCTGCTTTTCCATTTCATTTAACTGATCAAAAGACTTATCATATTTAGCTAAAGATTTTCCTTCAATATCAAGCTCATCTGTTTCGCTGTAGTCGACAGACTCCTGATCACTTGATTCACTTTGATTTTCTGGACCTGTAGCTCGCTCTGAGTAAAAGTCCTGATTCGATCCGCAACTGACAACCACTAACGCTAAAGACAACAACAACAATTTTTTAACAATCATAATGAACCTCAAAAATGTGAAAACGACGATAAATGACCTCTGCAGAGCGCACCCTCCATGGTTTGCAAAATATTTATCGGAAAAATTCAAAATTTCTTTAGATAAATATTTTTATTGTTTAATATTATGTATTTATAAATTTTATATCTTTGCAAAATTAGATCATTTTTCGATAATCAAGCGCCATTCTGAAGCAAGCCGCCAATGCCTATGACGCGCTGGTAAGGGCGGGAGAACAATACCGGCATCCTGAAGAGATGCCGGTAGAAATCTATTAACGGACGAAATCAAAACCTGCTTTTAGATTAAAGCCACTGGCTTTGCCCTTAATATCAATTTTAGCCGCGCCAAGAACATCAATGTCTGAACTGACGAAAGCACGCATTTCGAGGTCTTCAATATCAGCCATAACGTTTGTTCCCACATCTGTTTGCTGAGCGATAAGACTTCCGACAAAGTTGACCAGACCAGGATGTAATTCTGTTTCAATGTCATAAATGAGTATTCTATCGCAGTTTTCATAAACTTCACCTGACATGAGCTCTGCATCGCCGAATCCTTCATGACGGACCTTAAATGATTCCGTTTCAATTTCCCCTTCTTCTCGCAGCCTAACCATAAAGTCTTCGGAGAAATACTCTTCAGGAATCAAAACATCTTCTGAGCCTTTTCTCTTGCCGACTAAAGAAACATTTAAGTCATAAGTCATTTTGACGCTATAGGCCGGACCGCCTTCTGCGTCAGGCTCGTGAGATAGTACTTTGCTATCGAAGGTTCCGCTTTTGATCAAACTACTTGTTCTTGAGCGGTCTTTATCCAACTCATAAAACGTGTGTTCGCCAACAGGACCTTGTTCATCGCTGGCAAATGCAGTTG
>CAZBDM010000722.1:0-2168 GCA_964490675.1 uncultured Oligoflexales bacterium | reverse complement strand
CTTGGCTCAAAGAAGCTTGTTAAGAAGTTTTGCTTGATGAGAAAGCTTCCTGCCGTCGAAACCCTTGGATCAGTCACTTATATATGCAGCGACAAAACCGGAACCTTAACTGTTAATAAAATGTCGGTGGAAGATGTTTACTGTCCCGACCCTGCTGTCAAAGAAAATCTCCTCACCGCAATGGCCATTAGTAACGACGCTGATCATGGAAAAAACGAGCAAATCATCGGCGACCCTACTGAAGCAGCGCTTCTTGCTTACGGCAATAAACATGGCTACAGGAAGTCAGAATTGAACAGCAATTTTCACCGCATCAAGGAATTACCGTTCGATTCGGACCGTAAGAAGATGACCACCATTCATAATCACCCTGATGGTGGCTTTATTTCCTTTACAAAAGGCGCCACTGAGGTCTTAAGCAAAGATCCGCTCATTCAGCAAAAGGCTGAAGAAATGGCTAAACAAGGGCTGAGAACTCTCGCTTTTGGTCAAAAGAGATGGCAATCGCTGCCGCAAACCATTGACCAAGACACGATAGAATGTGATGTTGATTTTATTGGCCTGGTCGGCATGATGGATCCCCCGCGTCCAGAAGCTGCTGCGGCTGTTGGACTTTGCAAAACTGCTGGCATCGTGCCGGTGATGATAACCGGAGACCATAAAGTCACAGCTCAGGCCATTGCAAAAAGAGTCGGTATCCTTGATGATGCAAATGACGACCAGCTCGTTTTAAACGCTGATGAACTTGCCAAACTATCTGAAGAAGAGTTCAAAAAGAAGGTCCTCGACGTACGCGTTTATTCTCGGGCGACACCTGAACAGAAACTAAGAATTATCGAAGCCCTGCAAAAAAACGATCAATTTGTCGCCATGACTGGCGATGGCGTCAATGATGCACCTGCTCTCAAGAAAGCTGAGATAGGTGTGGCCATGGGTATTACAGGAACGGAAGTCTCTAAAGAAGCGTCAGACATGATTCTTCTTGACGATAACTTCGCAACGATCGTTGGAGCGGTTAAAGAAGGACGCCGCATTTTCGATAATATTCGTAAATTCATTAAGTACACGATGACAAGTAATTCTGGCGAACTCTGGACGCTTTTTCTCGCTCCGCTTGTTGGCCTGCCGATCCCGCTTCTGCCCATACATATCCTTTGGATTAACATTGTCACCGATGGCTTACCAGGATTAGCCTTAGCGGTTGAAAAAGCCGAGCCTAACATCATGAACAAGCCTCCGCGGCATCCTCACGAAAGTATTTTTGCCAACGGCCTTGGCTATCATATTATTTGGGTGGGGCTACTGATGGGTCTTGTCGCTCTCGGCACTCAGTATTTTGGCATTGCTGCCTTCCCTGAAAAGTGGCAAACCATGGTCTTCACTGTTCTCTGCCTCAGCCAAATTGGCCATGTCCTATCGATTCGTTCGGAGAGTTTATCGTTTTTCAGTGGCAAACGACTTTTCACCAACCGCTCGCTGTGGGGCGCCGTGCTGCTAACCCTTGCTTTGCAACTTGCTACCATTTACGTGCCAGCATTTAATAAAATTTTTCACACCGTCCCTCTAAGCCTCAATGAACTCCTGCTTACCCTGGGTTTGTCGACGGTCGTCTTTTTTGCGGTTGAAGTCGAAAAGATTTTTAAACGATTAAATGGTAAGTCATCGAGCGAGCAAAACGTCTAAGTGCAAGGCGTCATGAGATCGGTCGATGCAGTTTACATAAGGTCAATGAGCAGGCCGATTCGTAGTGATATCGCCGCAATTAGGTGTTTTTCTCGATCGACGACTTAACGGATTGACCCTTACATATTTGGACTCTTCATTTATCTTCTCATTCTCTTAATATTTTTATGATCACCAAAATCTACTGTTCGTAATCCTGCATAATGATGACCAGTGCGTTTTCTTTACTTGTGTCAACAGCAGTGATAACAGCTTTTTCGCTCCCGCCTGTTACTTTCAGATTGTGAAGATTCGATGCCGATGGTAGCGACGAAGTTGAAATGAACATCCCCCCCGTACCCGCATCACCAGACACGTCAACCACTCTGCGACCAGGCATCGCTTCAGTGGCAGGACCCGATCGAAGAGAAACACTATGAAGAGCTGATTTTGTATACCCTTCCCTAGCGACAGGAAAAACTCCCGGCCATGAGCGACTGTCGACA
>CAZBDM010000721.1:0-2171 GCA_964490675.1 uncultured Oligoflexales bacterium | reverse complement strand
AGCGTAACCGATAAAGTAGCCGACAATTCCGCCGAAAAAAACAGCTAGGCTGCATGGTTATTAGTCAAAAATCGATATGACTCTTTTTATATCTTAAGTTAAAATGCTAAGATAGCCCAAAGGTAATCAATCAATTAAAGAGTTTTAAATCAGGACGCAAGCCTTGGCACTTAAATCATTGTTCAGCAGCGCTGTGATCTTTTGTTTCCGAACAGATGTGAAGGAGGCGTTAAGGAATGAACTAAAAAGGTCAGGCGTCCAAAAGATCGAAATTGCAGCCAATGTTGACGAAGCGCGCCAGAAGCTTGGCGAAGATGAAGACGCGCTGCTGGTCCTTGAGTGGGATCAAGACCCGGGTGAGGCGGTTAAGGTTTTAGAAGCCACCAAAAAAGAAAACACTATTGAGGTCAGACCCATTCTGCTCATTGCCAAGGCGATGTCTCAACAACTAGTCGCAACCGCCTACGAGTATCACGTCAGTCAGGCCTTTGCAGGAGAAGTCTCACAAAAGATTTTAGCTGAGCGCCTGCGAGAAATCAGCCGCCAAGAAGAGAATAATGAGCCCCTTAAAAAAGTCTTTGGCAAAGTCATCTCAGCTAAGACTCAGGGCCAATATGGCGTAGCAGAGGGAATTCTCGAAGAGATCATGAACCGTATCCCAAATAACGATCGCATTGCGGCAGAGCTTGCTGAAGTCTATATCGCACAAGATAAGTGGGATCAGGCGAGAGACCTTGTCTCTATATACGCCGATAAAACCCCGGCAAACATGCGGATTCTTCATATCTACGGTCGCTGCCTCATGCGCAAGGGGGATTTTGAAAGCGCTAGCGAGGTTCTCGAGAAGGCGAAAGCCTTTAATCCCTACAACTCAGAACGTCTCATCGATTTAGGCTACTCACTGCTTAATCAAAACCGAATCGATGAGGCACGTAACAACTTCAAAGAGGCTCGTTCTATCGATCCTTCGAGCAAAAAAGCTAGATCTGGTATGGGACAAGTGATGCTTCTTGAAGGCGATGTTAATCAGGCTTTGAGCTTGATGAAAAACGTTGCTGACAACAAAGAACTGGCATCCCTTTTTAATATGTCGGCAGTCTTATCGATGCGACAGGGGCGTTTTCAAGCTGGAATGTCGCTTTACGATGCTGCTCTTCAGTCGCTTGATCAAGCCGATAAGAACACGCTTGCCATGCTACACTTTAATCGTGGGGTCGGTTTTAAACGCTGGAAAAAACCAGAAGAAGCGATCACTTGGTTTGCCAAAGCTGTTGATCTCAAACCAGACTACGAGAAAGCAAAGCGTAACTTCGCTGAAGTGGCAGACAAGTTAGGTCGAGCTGTTCCGGAAAAGTATCGCCCTGCCGGAGCGGAAGAGGAAATCAAAGAAGAAATGCTCAGTGCTGATAATGCTTTTGATGCTACGGGTAGTGGCTTCAGCCATGATTTTTCTAGTGATTCTTTAACGATTAGCGATGATGAATTTGGTGACGACGATTTTGATGGCGATGGAACTGAATTCCTCTAACATCAATTCAGTCAATCGAAGTTCATTACTGTTTTGACGAAGACGAAAATATTACAGATTGATCACCAAGGTCCTGAAAGAATTTTTGTTTTTAGGCGTAATTAATTGAACAGACTCAAGTTTTTGGGGTTCGCGCCGATAAGGATGCTTGTGTGTAAGTCGTTGGTGTGTGGATAGTCTTATGAATTTCTTGATCAAAATCTCAATTATCTCATTTATATTAATGCATTGCCATTTTGCTTTGGCGTCGATGTTGCCTCAACAGTATCAGTTGCGGCCCCATAACGAAGGTGTCGAAGTGGTTGAACCAAACCTCCAGAAATGGTTTGATTCTTATGCAAAAAAACAATCATTTCAGAAGCTAACGGTCGCTGAGAAAGATCTGTTGATGAAGGAACGCGATGAGGTGACCAAATCTTTCGTGAGGCTGTGGGATTTAAGGAAAACGAATCCAAAATTATTCAAAGCGAAAGCCAAACAATTTATCGATGATGCAGAACTTTGGCTTGAAGACGAAAAGAGGCGTGATCATCTTCTCATGCCTTATCTTGTCGGTGAAATTTTAGAGACGGGTGCTCAATCAGACAAACTCAGTCGCTATCTCGCTGAATCAGCGCCAGCGAGCTGCCCTCATAAGATAGAT
>CAZBDM010000720.1:687-2182 GCA_964490675.1 uncultured Oligoflexales bacterium | reverse complement strand
CTGCCTGACCTTATCAACAGAGAGTTTATTCCGTGGTTGTCAAAAATCGATGATTTGGTCAAAAAGAGTTTTCTCGTCAGCCGACTTGCTCAATCAACGGGAATTAATGAAAAAACACTCATCCACCAACTTTCTAATCCTAATTATTCCGCCAAAATTAAAACTGTCACAGAGGCACCAAAACACCAAAAAGTTAAGTTAGCCAAAGGTTACGATGATTTTCTCGCCCATCTTTTTTATGCAGAGCCCGGTGAAATAGATATCGAAGCGATCAAAGAATACTTAGCAAAGAACTCACAGCTTTCTGACAAGTGGATGATCCTCGCGCAGCACCTTATTCAGACCCTGATCGCCGGTAAGGCCCCGCGCTCGGAAGATCATAGCCTTTGGGAAGTCAGCTCAGATATGGAAATCACTGAGTTTATCGACCATATCCGGCAATCACCGAGCAAATATCAGAGCAAAAATCGCATGGACAGTTTACGCCAGCTGTGGTTAAGCTTACGTAAACAAGAACTAATTGCACAGCGATCAAAGTTGAAATCTCAAGTAGCGACCCTGGACCTTAACCAGCCTGAGAACGAGGAGCACTGGAGACAACTAGCGAAAGCAATTACTCTTTTAAACAAAGAACTGGACCTGATAGACAAAAGGATGTAATAATCTAAAATTTCAGGCTGTTGTCTTTTTATACTTGATTTTGTGATGAGGATCGGATAGATAATGAAATTGGCGACTTTTAAGTCCTGCCCATGTCTGGAAGACATCCCTTCCCCGCAAAGTACAATTGCCTTTCAACTTAATCCACAATCACTCACTTTAAAAAGGTAGACTGACTGTATGGCCAGCAAAAAATCAACGACTTCAAAAACCAAAAAGACAAAAAAGACCGCAGCTAAGAAGACCACTTCTAGCACCACAGCAAACAAAAAGAAAAAAGTAGAAGCAAAGAAAGTCCGCAGAAAACCAGCGGTCGTTAAAGCTGCTACGAAAAAGACAACCAAAAAAGCTGCTGTGAAAAAAGCGACGAAGAAAATCACAACGGTTAAAAAAACCGTCACTAAGAAGAAAACAACTGCGACTCCTGCCAAAGCTAAACCAGCGACCGCAAAAAAGACGACAACTGCTGCAAAAGCACCGAAAGCGGAAAAAGCTACAAAGAAGGTCACAGCAGAAGCTTCAAAGAAAAAGTTTGATATCAAAACAGTTCTCGCTGACCTGCGCGCAAAGGCTAAACAAAACGACGGCTTTGTTAGTTACAACGACATCAAAAAGCTCGTTCCTAAAGAAGTCGCTAACCCAGATATTTTAGAAGATATCCTAGGTACACTTGCCGACTTGAATATCGATATTACAGATATGGAAGGCAAAACTGATAGCAAGGGAGAACTTCTTGAAGCCGACTTTGATTCCGATAATGATTCTTCCGACGATTCATCAGATTCAAGCGAAGAGACCTCTTCAGCTCCAGCGGCAACTGCCGCGGCAACCACTG
>CAZBDM010000720.1:0-677 GCA_964490675.1 uncultured Oligoflexales bacterium | reverse complement strand
TGATGCTGGTCGCTCAAACGACCCTGTTAGAATTTATTTGAGAAAAATGGGTAGCGTCGCTCTTCTTTCAAGGGAAGGGGAAGTCGTCATCGCCAAGAAGATCGAAGCAGCCGAAAATCTTATTTTAGAAAGGCTACTCGATCTAAAAATCGGTATCGACACGATCTTTGGCGCTGCAAAACGCTTCGTGGATGGCGAGATCCGCATGAAAGGATGGATCAAAGGCTTTGACGATGATGAAGCGTCTAATAATGAAGAGGTACACGAAGAAAAAGTAAGAGCAGCGACCATTGAGCTCTTGAAAACTTTCGTTGAGTTCGACACTCAGGCAAGGAAGAAAGCTTCTTCAGCTAAACACAAAGAAAAGGTCGCCCAGTTAAAGCAAAAACTATTTGATGAGCTAAAAGAACTGAACATTAACCGCAAGCTCATGGTTACCGCCGTCAGTACTCTTGCCGAGTATGCTAGTGCTATCCGAGAAGCGGAACAAGACATGCGTTACTACTCTCGCAGGATGGGCACGTCGATTGACGAATTGATGAACCACGTTCAGCAAAAGCCAAACGTCCCTTACGGACAAGCGACCGAGAGAGAATGGCAAAGAGTCGTAAGAAATGTTCAAGCAGCGATAAAAACCAATGAAAAGTGCTGCGAAGAAACCGGCATGCCGACCGATC
>CAZBDM010000719.1:0-2183 GCA_964490675.1 uncultured Oligoflexales bacterium | reverse complement strand
ATTGCCTGACAAATCTTAGCGGCATCATAAGCCTTCGTCCAAACAACCGGGTATTGACATGGGATATTAGGAAACTCAAACTGATCGATACATACCTTAGCATCTTCTGGCTTTTCCTTGCTTGGGTCGTAAAGCGGAGCCATAAATGGTGCTTTGCAGATCGTCTCAAAATGAGGCTGACTGTATTCAATTTTCTTCGCCAGACACGCTTCTTTGGTCATCGCGTATTTAGATGCAACAGGATTGCCTTGTGATATTACTGGACGATTGTCAAATACGGTTTTTACTGCGCTGAGCTGCTGATCTGAAAGCTTATGTTTGTCTTTAATAAGCTTAAGAAGCCGATCATTTCTTTCTTTTACTTCTTTTGAGTAACAATAGACTGCGCTAGAATAGAAACATAACAGACATATAGTCAGACAACTGATCCATTTCATAAAAGATCTCTCCAGGACAACTTGGTTTTGTCTTATTTTATGAGAAACTCATGACGAAGGAAAGAAACGATGGCAAGATTCACAGCTTTTATCACTCTAGCCATAACTTTTGGTTTTCATTCTTCCATCAGCGCAGCAAGTGATGCAAAAATAGAAATCATAGAACACTGTGATATCCCGCAAAATAACCTAAAAAGCATTAAAAATTCAAATCCTCAGGACTGTGCGAAAGCTTGCCAAGACGAGCCCAAATGCCTTGGGTTTTCATTTATTTCTCATTGGAACCGCTGCTTTTTGAAAAGCAAAGTGAAACGCAAATTTACCATCGAAATGCACGCCGGCCAGGTACTGGAAAACAAAGCAGCCGAGAGAAAGATGGGTCCCATTAGTCGCTTTGCCGACTCTACGGGGAAGGATTTGAAAATTCTGTACGGTCTTAAAAGCGTTGAAGCTTGCGTCGAAAAATGTCTTGCTCGCAAAGACTGTCTTTCTTTTAATTATATGGTTGGTTACGCAAGCTGCGTTCTTAAAAAAGAACGCGGCAAGATTGTAGAAAAGAAGTTTTACTGTGGAGAAAAAGCTGAGACTACAATTACTCGATCACTTCAAGACCTGAAGCAACAATACGATATTCTTTCATGAGTGAATCAGCGTCTTTCTTGAACATAGCATCGATTTCGGCTTTGCTTTTGCCTGCATCTTCGAGATAGTGGCGGGCCTCGCCTTCTGTCATCTTTGTCTCAAGAAACTCACCTTGGATCCTCACCTTTTTACCGCGTAGCTTGACTGGCACGAAAAACCCGTAATCCTTAAAAGTCACGCGCGCTTTCTTGTCACCTTCCTTAAGCCCCATCCAGCAGCCCTTTTTCTCACAGACTTCACCCACTTCAGAGACCAAAAGAACCTCTTTACCTTTGTATTCAGATGCTTTAGCAATCGCTGTGCTGAGACTCATAGGCTTTGATGTCATGGTTGGCTTTTCACCGTAGACTTCAGCGGATTTGCCTGATTTAGCCTGACCTAAAACCGGCACCAAAACAAATAAACACATTGTTATCAAAGACTTACGCAAGGCTTCCCTCCCATTTTTTGAATATCCGATACCCTTTTATAACATCGCTATCGGAAAAAACCTTGTCAAATTTCACCTTAGAATGAATAGCCGATATGCATCTTTAAAAACCCGAAAGTCGGCAAATCGCTCAAAACCTCGACAACCTTTTTAACGTTGTCACGGTCTTCTTCGCTGGTTGTCTTTTCGATAAGCGGAGCATCGACTTGCGAATCCCCAAAGACAAAAAAGATTTCGAACCACTCAACACCAAATACAAAACCATTGGAAAACTGCCAGCGGTTTGCGATCGCAAAATCAATCACATTGCTTTTCACTCTGACAACCGAAAGATCTTCACTGGCAACCGTCGAGGCCACATTGGTCAAAAGTTCGTCACCCACGACAAGTCGATAACTTCTCTGCCCGACACCCCCTTTGAAGTGAAAGCTATTGCCGACAAACCAACGCAGCGGCAGGAGAATCAAGGTTTCTGAAAAGCTTGCAAGGTTGACCCCTTTGATCTTCAACCCCACCGAACCGGTGTGATACTCGGGGTCGAAGGTATATTCATCATTAAAGTTAAAACTTAAGGAAAGACCGTATTTAAAAGGTACCCAGGTGCTAAAACTGGCAAAGTGGCCGTTAACACCGAAAAGATCTCTCTCTCGACAAAGACGACTCGTTGCGCAACC
>CAZBDM010000718.1:0-2187 GCA_964490675.1 uncultured Oligoflexales bacterium | reverse complement strand
GCTGAGCAGGATTTGCGAGCTTGCGAGCAAATTCCGCGCAAGCGGTCAGTAATTAAACCTTATTATGTGAGGAGTCAAACATTTAATAGCATTATTTTTAGTAGATAGAATACGCGACCCGTTTGAGCACAGGTGCCCGTAAAAGCCCTTAGAAAGTAGGTCAAATCATTTGACGCAAAAGTTATCCGGTTTGGCCGCTTTTCTGATGATGTAAGGATAAGTAGAGCGTTCATTAGGAAGTCTGACAAGAACATGAAACTTCCTAGAGCGACCATCTGAGATAACAATGTAGTTTTTTACGTCATGACAAGAGAGCCGGATAAAAACCAAACTGCATTGACCCATGATAGTAGTTGCCGAAACAAAAACCAAACCGCGATTGCTCGCTACTTCTTGAAATCTCTCATCAAGAAATCCTCTAATTGTTTCTGCTTTGCAGAATTCAAGATCGATACCCGCTTTGCTAAACATATCTGGCGTAGTCACAACGTCAGCTACCTCGCCATCCTGCTGGGAGGTCAAAAGCCCCAATGCTTCTAAAAGTGACTCATACTCACTTTCTGTGATGTGGTTGTTTTGAAAATAAGTAGAGATCACTTCTTCGACTCGGAAGTTGCTGCAAAGCTGATTGACATCAACGCCATAAGGAACAAGAGCAAGATAAACCTGCTTAAGACTATCCACTGATTTGTAAGATCGACTCTGGTCTTTTGTCGTTTCACGCAAAAAATATAAACTGGCATCACAGAGCAGAGATTGTCCTTCATCTGTGCGCAGCTGATCGACTTGACCAAGATTTCCTTCTTGAAGAATAAGCCCAAGGACTGCCCCTCCCCATCCTGACTCGAGCGCGTTTTGAATAAAGGCAATCTTATCAAGAGCCGAAAAGCCCTGAAAGTCTAACGCGCTAAGTATAGCCATCAGCGTGCTTTGATCAACGATACTCAGAAAGTCTGTCCTTATGCCCTGGTCAAATAACTGCAGAGCGATCTCACTATCGGTTAAAGCGCTAACTTTACTCTGCAGTAACGGAATGATGTTTTCATCATCGGCATAACCATAGGCGATCGCCTTCTCTAACTCTCGACTGACAATTCTTGTATCAGACATTTTCTTAACTTGGCTTGCAGAATAGTGCGGAATACGCATTTTAGAAGCCGCCTGGTCAATGCGCTTGGTCGCATCTAAGATATCGCTATCAAATGCTGACTCACTGCCCGGATCCGATGTAAAATCTGTCAAAACGTATTCTATTGCTTGGTTAACAACACTGCTCAGCCACTCTTTGCGTACTTCTGACCTAGAGCTAAAGGGAAGTTTTCCGTAGCTCGCCAATTTTCTCTCTATTTCAGCAGCAGAGATTCCGGGGTTTTTAGCTAAATCTAAAATTTCATAAGCAACTTCTTTTGAAGCATACACGAGACTCATTTGTTCACCATTAAGAGTAACCGTCACAGAGTCATCGCTTAGGGCACTTTGGAGCTTTTCCGACTTTCTAAAACCACCAACGACGGGAATTGAAAAGTTCTTGAGGGGATACTCCGGTCGCGGTTTTATCTTCGGCAAATTTTCAATAGAAACGACTGGTCTATCTTCTGACGCGAGAGTCGATTGGCCAAACTGATGTTTACAAGCAGGTAGTAGGATAAGGAAAGACAGCATTAAGTGCCGCAAATGCATTTTTTCTCCAAGGTTACTTTAACTCTGACGCCTTTATCGACCTGTCCCAAAAAAAAATAAGAAAGAGGATGCTAAAAACCACTTTTAATACAATATTTTCAGCAACTTATTCGTGCAAAAGAGGTTTAACAAAATAAATGACTTTGAGGTGATTTTTGATGGTCGACCAGACCAGATTGTAGATTTAATCGCTATTACTGATTGTGCCTTTTTCTTGGTGATTCCGAAGGGAGTCTAAAATACTCATGTCGTTGTTTAATTTGCAGGTATCGTGATTGGAATGGGGCACGTTCGAAGCGCCGGAATCTTATACTGGACCTGAATTTGAGAAAACTGTTGAGCTCGCCTGTCACTACTGTCTCAACTATCCACAAATGCGAACCCAATGATCGGAGAGACTTTCGCCAACCCCCTAAAATGAATGCAAAGACCTCTTGGTTGACATGGCTTCATTTTTGCTATTAGAAGGGGGCGTCTAAGTACTGTTTTTCTAAAAGGAGTTTGAAA
>CAZBDM010000717.1:0-2191 GCA_964490675.1 uncultured Oligoflexales bacterium | reverse complement strand
ACGCTCAACACAGTTTTATGCTGTCAAAAAATCCTATGAGAAATCCGGGCTAAAGCTCTTACTCTGTCATCTTTTCATACTCGAAGATCACTTTATCTAAAGCTCTTACTCTGTCATCTTTTCATACTCGAAGATCACTGTTTGACCAGCTGCTGGTGCAGCAGATCCGTTGAACTCAATCATATTTTGTTCGTAGTCGATTTTATACAATTTAGGATCAACGACAATACCATCAATCGTTACTTTGATGGTTGCTTGCTGAGATAAAGTATGAGTCAAGGTAAACCTTGTATTTCTAATTTTGTTAATAATAGTATTGGCAAGCTTGGTCAGTAAGTCATCATATTGAGATGCGCAAAGATCTTGAATGAGTCCTTTAGTCTGCACTTGATTGACAGCAAGTTCTTGATAAACACTGCCGACTTCTGCAATGTCACATGTATCACTATTGCGCCCCTGTTTGAGACCAACAAGCCCGTTTACATATAGATCCGAGAGTTGTCTCTCTTTCATCGCCTCTCTAAAATCAGATGCTTGTAAGGAGGAATTATCGTCTGTAACGACGATGAGGTCTTTACTAGCATCTTCACGAAATTCAATAGTTACTGTCTCCCAAGTTCTCTCAGCGCGGTTTCTGACGGTAATCTCGCCATCAATAATATCAATAAACTTACTGAGTGAGTTATTGCTGGAAATGGTCACGTTAAGAATTTCAAAGTTGTCTGAACTACCAATATCGGTAGGAAACGAAAAATTACTACCGACCATGTAGATCTTGTAATCCTCAATGCCGATTTGAGAAAACTTCAACAGAAAAGAGGCAAGTTTTTTCTCTAATTCTTCTTTCTCTTCTTGCATACTGCCGCTAGTATCAACAAGAAAGACAATGTCTGGACGTTTTGCAGATTTCTCAGAACCCAAAAAAGTTTCTTTGACGCTTTGACCGAAGACTTCAACTCCCACCCGACCATCTTTAACAGCTGGCAGACCTTCAGCAGAGGCCGAAGGATCGCTGTCATTCGTAGAACTCGCAGTGATCTCAACATCGGAATCTTGCGCACTTGATGGTTTCTTCTGGCCTTGTGAGCCTCCAGCAAAGTTTGCATTACTACATGCGTTCAATAATAAAACGGAACTCGCCAATAAATAGCGAAAGAATGAGGTGTTCATGTTTCTTGCCTTTTTTTCGATCCCTTGCTCTTAATTTTTTATCGACGAATAAAGGCCTGATGATGAGAAGTAAGTGCAACCAACGAAATTTAATTGCTTAATCGAGGGTATTTACAGAAAAAGACTCATCAGCAGAAATGCGCCGATGAGCCTTCGAGGTTTTAAGGAGTCAATTGATTACCAAATGGGGTTTGGAGGATAATTGTACTTATAAAAGTTGCCAGAAACCTGCTTAATTCCTAAATGTTTCTCAAGATAATCAAGGATGGGTTTACGCCTATCCCCTAATGGCCAAAGGTTTTGTTCCTTTTGCATCCATGTTAACGTTTCGTCCCAGCGAGCCCGCGTCATTCTATTTTGGCAAACAAGCTTAGCTGTGTGACAAGACGTACAGTTTGCCACAATCAGATCTCTGTGTTCACCTTCAGGAAGACACTCATTTTTGCCAAATGCCAAGGAGCCAAACGCAAACATTTGTATGAGTATAATCGCTTTAAATAGTTTCATATTACACTACCTTCACAGCAATTCGCTGCATTGCGTTATTGAGATAGCCTTTCGGATTCCAGCCTGGAACAACCATCGGTTGCATTTGCCCGGTGTGATCAGTCGCTCTTGCCCAGATTTCGTAATAACCCTTGATCGGAAGCTTGACGATAGCTGACCACTGCTGCCAAGCATATTTGTTAACGGGCTTAGTAAGAGCTGCCTTGTACCAAGTTCCACCGAAGTCGTAAGTCACATGAACTTCTTTGACGTCGCCCATCCCACTCCAAGCGTGCCCTTTGACCTGGAAGTTTTGGCCAAGCTTAACGGAAAAATCGCTTTTTGGTGTTGTGATGATCGATTTAACCGGCATTTCTTCGATGATTTTCATGTCTTTATCAGCAACTTTTGCACCAGGAGCGACAGGAAATCTCGGTACTCGGTAGGCTTTTCCTGTCATCTTTGGTCCGTCATGAACTTTGTCACGAACAGTGATTCTTTTTAGCCATTTACCCGAAGTAGACCCTGGCCAGCC
>CAZBDM010000716.1:0-2193 GCA_964490675.1 uncultured Oligoflexales bacterium | reverse complement strand
ATGTCTTTTAAAGGACAATAGCCATTGCAATCCCCCTCGACTCCGCTAGAATGACCAACCTAAATTCGTAGCTTAAGAGGGTATTATGGCTATCGTTTTGATGATTGGGCCCCCAGGCGCCGGTAAAGGGACACAATGCCGCATGCTTGAGGAAAAGTTGGGTTGGGTGCAGATTTCTACAGGTGACGTTCTTCGCAGCCACATTAAAGACGAAACCCCATTAGGTTTAAAAGCAAAAGCTTTCGTTGATGAAGGGCAACTCGTTCCGGATGCTCTTCTGCTTGACTTACTACTTGATAAATTTTCAAAAATGGAAGGGAAGACCATCCTCCTTGATGGATACCCTCGCAATGTCAAGCAAGCTGAAACTCTTGCCAAAATGGCAAATAAGTTTCCCATTTCAGTCGCTGTTCACTTGAACGTCGACACGGGGGTTATAAAGGATCGTTTAACTAAGCGCGCGGAAATCGAAGCGCGTAGTGATGATGCGCCAGAAAAGATTGAAAAACGTTTACAGATATATATAGAGCAGACAGAGCCGATCCTTGAATTCTACAAAAAAGAAGGTAAGTACTTTTCAATCAACGGCGCACAAAGCATTGAAGAAGTTCACTCTGACGTTATCGATGTTTTTCAAAAAGTAGGTCTCGCTAAATAATCAGGCGATAAAATCAATGTCAGATCAATTTAAGCATGCAAATGACCTAGTTGCTCACAAGATTATCCTGCCAATATGAAAATACCTTTTTCTTTTTCCGGAACAGCAACTCTAAGAACCCATTCAGTGGTCTTATCGTTTAATTTTTGCAATAGCTGTCTTAAAACAAAATCAGCACAAGCGGTGGTCAAATGGATTAGCCAGTAAGCGTCACAATGTCTACGAAGACATTGTGACGCGCCAAATGGGTGCAACTTGTGCCAAGTTTCTCATGTTGTAAGCCAGCTCTAAAAGAGTTGGCTTTTTATTTTGCCGAAAACGGCGAGCTGCTGCGTTGTCGTCAGAAATCCTTCGTCGCTAGACGTGTTCTAAGAGTATACACCCTGGGCACGGCGCAAGTGCTGTGGTAAAATTTGATCATCATCCTGAATGGAGTCTCGCATGCTTCTTGATCTCGTCATGGCATCCTTGCCAGCAGATGAGCTAATCGAATTTTTCATCAAGCGCTTTGAAGTAGAAAAGCCCGAAGCAAGCACTTACGAAGTCGGGCAAGCGATCCCGCCGAAAATAAACGACGTCGACATCCTGATGAACTGTCTGCCAGACGGACTTTTTTCTGAAATGATGGATTCAGGCTATGTCGGATTTTATGCTTTAACCTTTGCTTTGCGTTTTCGCATCACTGCCATCAGTATCTTTCTACATAAAAGAAGCCTTGCTTTGCGTTCTCTCGACGAGGCTGCGGATCCTGGCTTGGTTAAGCTTAGCGAAATGTTTGAGGAAGACTTTGAGCTCCTTGAAGAGGCCGTCTTAAAATTAGAAAAATCTAAAGAAGCTCCACCTATTATTGGCTTTTCTCCACTCGGATGTCACTGGATCGCCTCTGAATTAGGTAGTTGTCGAGCCTTTGATATTCATGAGTGCAACAACTGCACAAACAAGGCGGAGTTTTTGTTTTGTGAAGAGCATCAGAAAGAAGCTTGGTGGAACATCAAAGAACCACACTCAACTCAGGCAAAGATGTTTGAGTTCCATCATGACCATGGAAATTTCGAAAAATACGACGAAGATGATCTCGCTGGTTTCGTCAAAAAATTTTGGGACAAGTACAACAAGATGTTGGCGAACTACAGTCCCGACCGTCTTGAAAAAGCCCTTAAGAGATTCGCTCTCGCCGATATTGATGGGTTGATTGAACTAGGTGAGAAAAAACTTAGGAAGCGGTTTCTTGTTGAAGCTAAAACAGCTCATCCAGATGTTGGTGGTAATCACGAAAAGTTCATTGACCTGCGCGATGATTATGAAGTCCTAAAAAATATCCTACTCAATCATCAGACCAAAGATCAGGGATCAACATAAAAGCCTATTGGAGCTTTGACATCAGGGTCAGGAGAGTCGGTCATGGGTAAGAAACCTATATTTGAAGAAAAGGCTCGTGCACGATGTAAGAGCTGAGCGGTTAGGTTAGTCGAGCGCGCAAAACGCATAATCTCTGCGTTGTCTTCGTCGATTGCTCCTTGCTGCACAATATGTAT
>CAZBDM010000715.1:1172-2196 GCA_964490675.1 uncultured Oligoflexales bacterium | reverse complement strand
AGATTCGCTGGGCAACTCTGGGCATACCGAACGCAAAGGCGTTTACTTTTATAACGTACCCAGTCGTAAGAGAAAATACCCCAGCGACTGCCGTGTGAGACAACCTTACGAGCATTACAACGTTATTCAAGAGACCAACAGTCGTGGACGTGTGTTGAAGGCTGATGGTCATGCTTTCTTTCAAGAGGGCTTTCGGTGCTGCAAAGATATTTCTAGATAAAGGGATGGAAACTCATGTTAAGACTCGTCAAATCACTTGTTTTTGGATTAACCGTTTTACTTATGTTTGCATGTGGTTCTCAGGATCACGAGTCGGCTGACTCATACAGATTAAGCGGCAACCCTGCTCATTCAGACTTCAGTGATATCGATAGCGTTTTGTTTATCGGAGCATCACAAGTTTTGACTCCCTTTGGTGAAAAGATGTACCTCCATCTTTCATCTAAGTTTTCTGATGTGACAGTCTATGGATACGGTTCAAGCTCGCCTCGCCATTGGGCTGATACAACAAATGGCAGGGATCTTCGTAAACATTTGTGCAATTTCGATAGTGCACGTCATAACGCACAGAGAAAAAGTATTTCTGGGACAATTTGTGCGGGTCCTTCCGACGAATCAGTGTTCTCCTGGGTCAATAGGAAAAAGCCTGGCAAAGAAAAACCGGACCTTGTCATCTTTCAATTCCTTGGTAACTCCATGGCGAATTTCGCCCGACCTTACGTCGCACAGCGAGTGAGAGATCTCCTTGCTGAACTTGATACTCATCAAAGATGTATTTATATCTCTTCTCCTCCCTACCATGTCCGTCACGGAAGAAATCTTTACGCCGGAAAATCTCTCAATCGAAAAAGAAAACGCACCGAAGATGAGTTTATAAAAGGATTTGGAAGTCGCTGTTTTATCATTAGTGGGATGACTGACAAAAATATGCAGGAGTTTGCGACACGAGAATCGTACTATGGTGACGCTGAGCGCAAGCATATGAACAGTAGTGGTGCAGAAGTCTTTGCTGAACAGGTCATCA
>CAZBDM010000715.1:0-1162 GCA_964490675.1 uncultured Oligoflexales bacterium | reverse complement strand
TTTCCATTTTAGATCAAGTTAACAAGCGTCTCTCCACACGACCGTGGAGATGCTCGCCATAGACTGTCGCTTTGATCCCCAGCATTGTTTGGACAGGATGCTAGAGCTGACTATATCGCCTCCTCATACGCACTAGAGGGTCAAAAAAAGCCGGGCCTTCGCCCGGCTTAAAATTCTATTAAAATCAAATACTTAAGAAATGTTTTCGAAGATGCAGGCTGCGCCCATACCCGTTCCAATACACATGGTGACGATGCCATACTTTTGCTTGTCTCGCTTCAAACCGTGCAGGAGGGTCGCAGTCAGTTTAGCACCTGTTGCCCCGAGCGGGTGACCAAGAGCGATCGCCCCACCGGTTGGGTTGACTTTTTCCTGATCAAGTCCACATTCCCGCATGACAGCCAGCGACTGCGAAGCAAAGGCTTCGTTAAGTTCAAAGCGGTCGATATCTGAAAGCTTTAAGCCGGCTTTTTGCAGCGCTTTAGGAATAGCGTTAACGGGTCCAATGCCCATCACTTTCGGATCAACACCTGCTACGGAAAAGCTAACGTATCGTGCAATTGGTTTAAGATTATGCTTTTTGACAAAGTCTTCAGAGCAAACAAGACACATGGCAGCGCCGTCAGACATTTGCGAGCTTGTACCCGCAGTAACGGAACCACCATTTAAAAAGACTGCTCGCAGCTTTGCTAGTGCCTCAACACTAGTATCAGCACGCGGGCCTTCATCGGTTTCGAACATCCTTGTTTTAACATGAATCTTACCATCAGGGCCAAGCTTGCGATGGGTTACTTCGACAGGAATAATCTCGTCTTTAAAGAGACCATCTTCGATCGCTTTGACTGCTTTTTGGTGTGATTGAAACGCAAATTGATCTTGCTCTTCACGTGACACCTTAAAATCGCGGGCGACGTTTTCGGCGGTTATTCCCATCGACATGTAGATCTCTGGACGCTCTTCCATGATGCGCCGCGAGCCAACGACTTTGTGGCCCATCATAGGAATAAGAGTCATCGACTCAGTTCCACCAGCGAGAATACAGTTAGCATCGCCTAGCTGGACCTGTTGGGCAGCCATAGCAATCGTCTGTACTCCTGAAGAACAAAAACGGTTAACTGTTACACCTGGAACGCCATCCGGAAGACCAGCCGGATTCCCCGGC
>CAZBDM010000714.1:0-2198 GCA_964490675.1 uncultured Oligoflexales bacterium | reverse complement strand
TACCCACCTGAAAAGCCTGCCGGTAAAGTCTTCAAAGACGAGCCAGTGGAAGCAATGGTTGAAAAAGTTGTTAACTTGCTTCGTGAAGAAGCGAAAGTTTTATAAGGAGAGGAACATGAAGGTTCTTGCTTTTTTAGAGCAGCGCGACGGTGCGCTAAAGTCTTCTTCACAAGAAGTTCTTTCGGCAGCAAATAAAATGGCTGGCGGAAACGCAGCTGACGTAGCCGGCGTTATTATCGGAAAAGGTGTTTCTGGTCTTGCGGCTGAGTTAAAAGACTGGGGTGCCGATCAGATCTTTGTGGTCGAAAGTGACAGCCTCGAACTCTATAACCCGATGGCTTACGCTGATGCTTTCAAGCAAGCGGTTGAAGAGTTCAAGCCAGATGTAGTTTTAGGAATTGCCTCACCAATGGGAAGAGATTTGTTCCCCCGCATGGCAGCTCGTGCCGATGCTGGACTTTTAACCGACCTCGTAGAGGTCAGTGCAGATGGTGGCAGCTTTAAAGGTGGTGTCAAACCCATGTATGCCGGAAAAGTGTTAGCTACGGTGGAATTCCAAGGTGATGGCCTAAAGATGGCGACTTTGAGACCGAATGTTTTCGCAGCGGATAAGACTTCTGGCGCAGCTGAAGCGAAGGCACTGACAGCAGATATCACTAGTGGCGATATGACGACAACTGAGGTAAGAAAAGGGGCCTCAGCGACGGTTGATTTAACCGAAGCGACTCGGATTATTTCTGGTGGCCGCGCAATGGCTAACGCAGATAACTTTAAAATTCTCCACGAAGCAGCGGAAGTCATAGGCGCAACCGTCGGTGCTTCTAGGGCGGCTGTTGATTCAGGATATGCGCCTCACGAGATGCAGGTCGGTCAAACCGGAAAGACGGTTAACCCTAATCTTTATATTGCATGTGGGATTAGTGGGATGATCCAGCACATGGCTGGTATGCGTACTTCTAAGTGTATCGTAGCGATTAACACTGATCCGGAAGCTCCAATCTTCTCGATCGCTGATTACGGAATTGTTGCTGACTTGTTTGAAGCGGTGCCGGTCATGACAAAAAAGTTTAAAGAGTTGATGGGATAATATCGCGTTTAAAAAAATTAAGAGACTCCATCGTTAGGTGGAGTCTTTACATGAAAATGTTGGCGGAAAACCTCTTGCTTCAGTTGGAAGAGGGTGTCAACTTTGAAAATTAAGATTGAGAACAGCCGTGCTTGGTTCCAGAGGACATTCTTTTTCCATCAAATAATATTTTTTTGCAGATCTGAAAATTTTATCCTCTTCGATGTGTTTTGTAACGGCGGGATGAATAATAACATTAGATTGTTGCGTCTTACCATTGACCTTTAAGTTTACACCAAAAAATGCAGAAGCGAACTCTTCGAGAAAGAAGTTGACCTGGTAGGCGAGTTTTCTTTCGCTAGGAAGTTTATTGGTCTTAGTGCGTTTCTGATAAGTCGTAATCGAAATTTGATCGACAAACTGTCTAAACTTGGATTCTTCTTCTCGATAGAGCGATCTAAAAAGTTTCACTTTTTGAAAGTAATCATATGTAACGACCTCTTGCCAATTATGAATGGAGAATCTTTCCGCTTCTTCTTCCGTGAGTGTCGATAGACCCTTACTAAGGTCTTTTAAGCAAAGATCCTGCATTTTTTGAGCAAACGAAAGAGCTTTCACCATTGAGCATTTATTATAGCCAGCAAAGCTATGCCGATAAAGATGGCCTGTCAGAATGATAGGGATCTTTTCTCCGGATGCTTTTTCCATCGCAAATTTTAGATACTGTTGAATGTGCTGTGGTTTTTTGGGGGCATTTGCCAAGCTTAAAATGATGGCTGGATTGAGAGCTATGCCGTCCTCAAGCTTTATTTCATCTAAAACAGTTTCAATATGAAAATCGTGTTCAAACCCACATTTCTCAAGCCATTTTTTTAGGGCTGGGAAACTTGGTAAGTTATTCTTTATCGATATTTCCGCAGGTTGATTCACTGACCTCTCCTTCCTTGTTTTTGTACGTTGGATAGGAAGCAAGTTGTGTTCCATGCTTCTTGGTTGTAAGCATCTGAAATAATATGTAAAAGCAAGGATAAGGAATGTGAACTTTTGACATGCGTCTAATTACTGACCGCTTGCAATGCTCAATGCTGTTGCATTAAGGGGTTTTTCCCCTTGTGGTTAAAGGCATTCATTA